>NZ_SOGZ01000047.1:0-167747 GCF_004403145.1 Cryobacterium sp. TMT1-62
ACGCCGGCCACGGCGGCCACCCCGGCCACCGCCCCCCTTGTGCCGTCCGGCGCCCCGGCCTCGGCCCCGGCAGCACCGCCCGCGCCACTGGCCGGCCAGGTGTCCCGACCCCTGTTCACCCTGGTGGGCGCCGCCAACGGCGACCACGTGCTGACCATCAGCGTGAGTCCCGACAATCTGGGCCCGGTCACCGTGCGGGCTCACGTGCGCGGGGAGCACATTCGGGTCGAGCTGTTCGCGCCCACGGACCTGGCCCGAGAGGCGCTTCGGGCCATCCTGCCCGACCTGCGCCGGGACCTGTCGGGCGGCGGGCTGAACGCGCAGCTCACCCTGTCGGCCGACGCCCGCGCCTCGGACCCCTCGGCCTCCCGACAGGGCGGACCCGACGCCCGCCAGGAGTGGCCGGCCGAAGACGACAGGGCGACCCGAGGCGACCGTGCGGCCGGCCCTGCCGCCGACCGTGCCGCTGACCGTGCCGCCGACCGTGCCGCCGACCTCAGACTGTCTTCCCTGCGCGCCGCCGGCTCACACACCACCATCGACGTTCTCGCCTGACCTGCTGCCACCTCAGACCCCACCGACACAGACCCCACCATCCCAGAAAAGAGACCCTTTGACCATCGACGCAGTGGCAGCAGCCGCCCCGGCCGGGATGTACTCGACCGCCCCCGTGCGCGCCCCGAAACAGACCCTGGATTCCGAGGCGTTCATGTCGTTGCTGGTCACTCAGCTGCGCAACCAGGATCCCAGTTCGCCCATGGACACCAACCAGATGATCTCTCAGACCACGCAGCTGGCCATGATGGAGAAGCTCGCGGCGCTCTCAACGACCGCCGACGAGAACTTCTCCCTGCAGATGCGCGTCGCCGCAGCGGCCCTGGTCGGACAGGACGTCACCTTCACGCGGGCCGACGGCACCGTGGGCACCGGTACCGCCTCGAGCGTCTCCTACGCCGGGGCCGTTCCCCAGGTCACCGTCGACGGGACCCTCGTCGCCCTCGACCTGGTGACCGGCGTCACCTCGGGCGCGAGCGCCGCCGCCGGCACCACTCCCGGCCTCTCCGCCTGACCCACACCTCACATCCGTTCTCGTTCTCGTTTCCCACCGAAAGGCAGCACCCCATGCTTCGCTCCCTGTACTCCGGCATCTCCGGCCTTCGCTCGCACCAGACCATGCTCGACGTCACCGGCAACAACATCGCCAACGTCAACACCACCGCGTTCAAGGCGTCGGCCGTACAGTTCCAGGACACCCTTTCGCAGCTGAAGCAGGGTGCGGGTGGCCCCCAGGAGCAGGTGGGCGGCACGAACCCGGCCCAGGTCGGGCTCGGCGTGCAGGTGGCCGGGATCGCCACGAACTTCTCCCAGGGCTCCGCGCAGTCCACCGGGCGGGCCACCGACATGGCGATCTCCGGCGACGGGTTCTTCGTCACCCAACTGGCCGGCGAGACGCTCTATAGCCGTGCCGGTGCCTTCGACTTTGACGCCGAGGGTCGCCTGGTCTCCCCGGACGGTGCGATCGTGCAAGGCTGGAACGGCGCCAACGGGCAGATCAACGAGGGTGGCCCGGTGGGCAACATCACCCTGCCGCTGCAGGCCATGATCCCGGCGAAGGCAACCGGCGGCGTCACCATGGTCGGAAACCTGCCGGCGGATGCGGCGGCAGGCTCCGCCATCGTGCGCGACGTCAAGGTCTACGACGCGCTGGGTGCCGCCCGTACCCTGTCGGTCACCTTCGCGCGTACGACCACCGGCTGGACCGCGAGCGGCACCGACGCAGTGGGTACCGGCTCCACGGCCTTGACCCTCGACGCAGAAGGTGTGCTCACGGCAACCGGTCCGTTCATCGTGAACGACGTCAAGGTGAATCTGACCGCCCTGACCGGGCAGGCTGGCCTGAGCACGGCCACGATCAGCAGCCAGGACGGTTCCACGGCGGGTTCCCTCCAGTCCTTCACCCTCGGCAAGGACGGAACCCTGGTGGGCCTGTTCAGCAACGGCAGCCAGACAGCCATCGCCCGCATCGCCCTGGCCACCTTCACCAACCCGAGCGGCCTCGAGAAGTCCGGTTCCTCGGCCTACCGCGCCACCTTCAACTCGGGCCAGGCGGCTCTCGGCGCCCCCGGTGACGGCGGCCTCGGCTCGCTCAGCGGCGGCACCCTCGAAATGTCCAACGTCGACCTCTCGCAGGAGTTCACCAACCTGATCGTCGCCCAGCGCGGCTTCCAGGCGAATGCGCGCATCATCACCACCTCCGACGAGGTGCTTCAGGAGCTCACCAACCTGAAGCGGTAGCGCCTACGCCGATAACCGGCGTCGGCGGGTCGTCAGGCCGCACATTTTTGCGCGCCATACTGGAATGACCGACGTTTCAACTGAGGAGCAAAGATGCAAATCCTGGTCAACACCGACAACAACATCGCGGGTACGGACGCAGTCGTGGCGGAGGTGGAGTCCTCGGTCGAAACTGTTCTGGCCCGGTTCAGCTCCCGGTTGACGCGGGTCGAGGTCCACCTCAGCGACGAGAGCGCAGGCAGGGCGACGAGCGAGGACATCCGTTGCCTGCTCGAGGTGCGTCCCGCCGGGGGCAACCCCCTCGCGGCAACCGACCATTCCTCCACGATGACCGGGGCCGTCAGCGGTGCGCTGCACAAGCTGGCCAGCGTGCTCGAGACCACGTTCGGTCGCATGGACGACCACAAGGGCGCATCCGCCATGGGTGACGACCACACGCCCTGAACCGCCTGCCTGACACGGTAAAGTTGGCCGTCCGCCTCGCCCGGGGGCTGAACCGAACCCGAGAGGACGGCCACAGTGAGCCTGATCAGGCTGAACGACGTCAGCATCCGTTTCGAGAACACCCAGATTCTGCGTGAGGCCTTCTTCCGACTGGAACCAGGCGACCGGGTTGGACTGATCGGCCGCAACGGGTCAGGTAAGTCGACGATTCTCAAGCTGGTCCTCGGCCAGGTGAGCGCGGATGCCGGCACCGTCACCCTTGAGGCCGGCACCCGGGTGGGCTACTTCTCCCAGTTCTCCGAACTGAACGGCGAATCCACGATCACCGAGGTGCTCGACGGCCTGTTCGCCCCGATCAAGGCCCTCGAGGCCGAGCTCGCGTCGATCGACGCCCGGATCGCGGCGGATTCTGCGCAGAGCGCCGAACTCGACCGGCTGATCCACCGCCAGGCCGAGCTGTTCGAAGACATGGACCGCCTCGATGGTTGGGACTACCCGCGGCGTATCGACGCCGCGCTGACCACCCTCGGGTTCGACGAGGCCCACCGCGTCTGCGCCATCGATTTGCTTTCCGGCGGTTGGCGCAACCGGGCGGCGCTGGCGAAGATCCTGCTCGAGCGGCCCGACGTGCTGCTCCTGGACGAACCAACCAACTACCTGGACGTCGCCGGCGTCGAGTGGCTCGAGGCCTGGTTCCGCTCATTCCGCGGTGCGGCCATCATCGTCTCGCACGATCGCCGGTTCCTTGACGGGGTCGTCACCCGCATCATTGAGGTCGAGAACTACCACCTGCACGAGTACCCCGGCAACTTCGGCGACTACGTGGTGCAGAAGCAGTTTCGCCTGAAAACCCTCGAGCTGCAGTTCCTGCACGAGTCGGAACTGCTCGCTTTCGAGGCGGAGGGGATCAGCGACCGCCGCGAGGCCGCAAAGGCTGCCAGCCGCACCCTCGACAGCCAACTCGCGCACATCAAGAAGACCCGCAGCCCGCGGCCCATCGACACGATCATCACCGAGATCTACGGCGGGCTGCACGTGAAGGACTCGCTCTGCCGCATCGAGTCGCTCAGCAAGTCCTACGGCGAGAAGGCGCTGTTCACCGACCTCACCTTCGAGATCCGGCGCGGCAACCGCATCGTGGTCCTGGGCTCCAACGGCAGCGGCAAGACCACCCTGCTACGGGTTCTGGCGGGGGAGGAGAAGGCCGATTTCGGCGAGGTGGCCTGGGCCTCCGGCGCCGCCGTGGTCTCCTACAACCAGGTGCTCGACGGCCTTGACGACGATGACACCGTCAGCCACTCCGTGAACGCGATGCCGGGCAGTCTCGCCTTCACAGCGACCCGCAAGTCGGTCAACCGGTTCCTCGCGATGTTTCAATTCTCCGAGGCCGACCTCAAGCAGAAGATCGGCAACCTCTCCGGTGGGCAGCGGGCCCGCGTCGCCATGGCACAGTGCTTGCTGTCGGGGGCCGCTGTGCTCCTGCTCGACGAACCGACGAACCACCTCGACCTGGCCAGCACCCAGGTGATGGAGCGCGCCCTCATGCACTTTCCGGGGGCTGTGGTGGTGGTCAGCCACGACCGGTTCTTCACCGACAAGATCGCCACCCGACACCTGATCTTCGGCAGCGATGCGGCCGCGCCCGGCGAGATCCTGGTGCGCGCGGCGTAACCAATTCGACGGAGTTTTTCGCGACAGAGCGCGGTTTTCTCGTCTTTGAGTGCGTTTTGGGCAGAATCTCCGTCGAATCAGTTCGATGGAGATTCTGGCTCCCCACACTCTTCTGTGTGTGCCGCCCCGGCGGAGCCCGTGTGTGCGGCCAACTCAGGACATCCGGCGGCCGGGTTGACCGTCCGCCGCGGACCTGTGCGGAAGCAGACCGGATTTCCGGCTCGGCCAGACGGATCTCCTGAGTTGGCCACAATCGGCGACGGATGTGGTCGTGCGGCTTTCCAGGTCGGGTCACGGGCTCGATGCGGCCGGCAGCTAACGCGCCCGGCCGGGCGGCCGACAGTGAGGCGTAACGGTTGCTGGAACCGTTCTGAACCCGGGGTGGACATCATGATCGTTGTGACGCGGCTGAACAACAGCCAGTTCGCGATCAACCCGGACCTGATCGAGCGCATCCACGCGAGCCCTGACACGACCCTGGTCATGGTCGACGGCGCCAAGTTCATCGTCACGGAGACCCTCGACGACGTCATCGAGAAGATCGCCCGGTTCCGGGCCCATGTGATCTCGCTGGCCTACCTGACGCCGGATGCCGACTACCGGCCGGGCATCCGTTCGCTCGAAATCGTCGAGGGGCCGCACGCGATCGAGGAAATCATCGAACCGGGCAGCACTGTTCCCGCCCGCCCGCGGAGGCTCTGATGGATCCGGCAACCCTGGTCGGAATCGCCATCGCCTTCGGCTCACTTTTCGCCATGATCACCCTCGAAGGCAGCAGCCTGCACTCGATCCTTCTGCCGGCACCGATGATTCTCGTGTTCGGCGCCACCATCGCGGTCGGCATCGCCGGCGGCACGATCAGGGACGCGATCTCCGCGTTCAAAGCCGTGCCCGCCGCCTTCATCGGCAAGACCACCCCGCCGCAGCAGGTCATCGACCAGGTCGTCGGCTTGGCCGAGAAGGCGCGCAGTTCCGGTCTGCTCGCCCTCGAGCAGGAGGCTGACAACGTCGCCGACCCGTTCCTGCGTGGCGCCCTGCAAAACATCGCCGACGGCACCGACGGCGATGAACTGCGCATCCTGCTGGAAGACGAGCTCGCGACCGCCACCAAGGAGAGCCGCAACGCTGCCAAGTTCTTCACCAGCCTCGGCGGCTACGCGCCCACGGTCGGCATCATCGGAACCGTCGTCTCGCTCACGCACGTGCTTGAGAACCTCGACACCCCGTCCACCCTCGGCCCGATGATCGCGGCCGCGTTCGTCGCGACCCTGTGGGGCCTGCTCACGGCCAACTTCCTCTGGCTGCCGATCGGCAGCCGGCTCAAGCGCCTCAGCGACATCGAAGTCGAACGGATGACCCTGCTCCTGGAGGGTGCGCTGGCCGTGCAGGCAGGCAGCCAGCCTCGGCTCCTCGGCGAGAGACTGCGCGCCATGGTGCCCGCGCCGGCCTCCGCCAGGGCAGGCAAACCAGGCAAACCGGGCAAACCCGGCAAGGGCCCCAAGGCGGACAAGGCGGACACGTCCCTGCCGAAGGCCGCATGAGCGGGCACGGACGCGGGCACGGCCGCAGGCGGGGCCTCGAGGAGGAGCACGTCGAGCACGTCGACGAGCGGTGGATGGCGTCGTACATGGATATGGTCACCGTGCTGATGTGCATGTTCATCGTGCTGTTCGCGATGTCTTCCGTCGACCAGGAGAAGTTTCTGCAGCTGAAGAACTCGCTCGCGACCGGGTTCGGGGCCACCGACGTCGGTAAGGTCGACACGGCCAAGGGCGTGGTCGTGACCAAGGACAAGGTCGCCCAGTCCGAGGTGACCGGGTTCACCGACATCGACCTCGCGGCGGCAGAGGTCACGGACCTCACCGCGGTGAGGGATGCCCTGCAGGCCGCAGTGGATGCCCAGGGCGTGGCCCAGGAGGTGCAGTTCACCATTGACGACCGCGGCCTGGTCATCGGGCTGATCGGCTCCGAGGCGTTTTTCGAACCCAACCTCGCCAACCTGAGCCGCCAGGCCGTGCAGGTCCTCGACGCCGTGGCGCCGATCCTCTCCGCCAACACCCGCGAGGTGAAAGTGGAGGGCCACGCCGACCGGCACGGCGTCACCACCAACTACCCCACCGACTGGGAGCTATCCGCCGGCCGGGCGACCGCCGTACTCCGCCGCCTGGTCGAGTTCGGCGGCGTGGGTCAGGAACGGGTCTCCGCCGTCGGCTACGGCTCGGCCCGGCCGGTCGCGGAGGGAGCCGATCTGGCGGCCCAGGCGCAGAACCGACGGGTCGACGTGGTGCTCCTCTCCAGCCAGCCGGAGGCGGTGCGCACGCTGATCCCCGACATCGTCTCGGGTTTCACCGCCGCCGGCACGGAACCTGCTGAAGACACGGGAACCACGGAAACCGTGGATACCACGGAAAAGACGAAAACCACGAAGACCGCGGGAACCGACGTCGACAAAGACGCGGAAAAAGCACACTGAGCTGCTAACCATCCGTTTGCCCTGACCGATAGTCCTCACCGTGACGGTCCAGGAACAAGCAGTGATTGGTGTGCCCGCTTCGGCGAAGCGCACGGTCGAGGTGTACGACTTTCGTCGCCCGACAACGCTCGCCCGCGAGCACTCCCGGGTGCTCGAACTCGCCTTCGAAACCTTCGCGCGCCAGTGGGGCACCCAGCTCACCGCCAAGGTGCGCGTCATGTCCCAGGTGAAATGCGACCACGTGCTCATGCGCACCTACGACGAATACGCGTCGTCGCTGCCTGCCACGACCGCCATGGTGCTCTGCCCGGTGAGTGGCATCCCCGCGAAAGCCGTCGTGCAGTTCCCGACCTCCGCGGCCCTGTCCTGGGTGAGCCACATGCTGGGCGGAACCGCGGTCACCATGCCGCCGGAACGGGCGTTCACCCAGATCGAGCTGGCCCTGGTGCGCCGGCTCATGGACGACGCCCTCGAGGACCTGCGTTACTCGCTGGGTTCCCTGCTCGTGCACACGATCACCGTCGGCGGCATCCAGTACAACTCCCAGTTCGCCCAGGCCGCGGCCACCGCCGACCTGATGATCGTCGCCAGCTTCACGATGCGCATCGGCGACGCATCCTGCGCCGCCACGGTCGCCCTTCCGGCGGAGGCACTGTTGCCTCAACTCGTCGAGTCGGCTCCGGAGACCGGAAGTGCTGACCCGGCCGAGCTGCTGCGCGGCCAGCTGGCCCAGGTTCCGGTGGATGTCTCCTTGCAGCTGACGCCCGCGCTGGTTCTGCCCAGCATCGTGCTGGGTCTTGCCGTGAATGATGTGCTGCCCCTTCCGCACCCCCAGCACCGCCCGCTCGACGTGGTCGTCGACGGCCACACGCTCGCCCGCGCCGCCGTCGGTTCCAACGGCTCCCGACTGGCCTGCATCGTCATCGACACCGAGGAGTCCACCCCATGACCGTCATCCCCATCGCCGTGCAGAAGGCGGCCGTCGAGGCCCTGCTGGACGTGCTCCCCACCGTGACGCGGCTCCGGGCCGAGTCCTGCTCCGGTGCCGCCCTCGCCGGCCGGCTCGGCACCGCCGCGGTCGCCTCCTTCGTCGGCGTCACCTCCGCGGATCTCGCCGTCGTGCTTGCGGACCCGGCCGCCCTCGACTCCGCGTCCGGCCTCGATTCCTCGCTGATCTCCCGTCAGGACGTGCTGCGCCCGGCGTTGGAGAGCGCGTCCGGCGTCTTCGGGATCGGGGTCCTGGGGGACACCCGGTCCGACGACGCCACGGCCCTGTTCGCGGATCCCGCCACCAGCGTCTTCGAGCTGTCCGGCGACGGCCAGATCACCGGCTGGTTCGCCGTGCGGCTGCGTGACAACGGCGTCTCCAACGGTGCGGCCAGGTCCAACCAGTCCGTGTCCGGCAAGCTCGGCCGGATCAACAGCGTGCAGATGTCGTTGACCGTGGAAATCGGGCGTACCCGCATGTCGGTGCGCGACGTGCTCTCACTCGAACCGGGTGCCGTCATCGAACTCGACCGGTCCGCCGGGGCTCCCGCGGACATCCTGCTCAACGGCCGGCTGATCGCGCACGGCGAGATTGTGGTCGTCGACCAGGACTACGCGGTGCGGATCACCCAGATCCTCGATGTGGCCGAGAGCCTGACCTAGGTGGAAACCACCCTGGTCGCGCTCCGGGTGGCGCTGTCCCTGGCCGCCGTGCTGGGGCTGCTCTGGGTGCTCCAGCGCAAGCTGACGAAGGGCTCCCTCGGTGGCCGCACCCCGAACCTGGTCACCGTGGTGGGCCGGCAGGGCGTCGGCCAGAAGGCATCCGTCGTCGTCGTCGACATCGAGGGCCGCCGGTTCGTGCTCGGCGTGACCGAGCAGTCGGTCAGCGTGCTGCACGACGGTCAGGCGCCGACGGATGCCGCGGCGCCCCTCCCGGCGCCCCTCACCGCTACCCTTCCCGGACGCCGCGCGCACCACGCCGCGGCCGACTTCGCCCGCGAGCTCGACCAGGCAACGCACGCCGCGCACGCCGGCGCCACTCACGACGGCGAGGAACTCACGCCGCCGCTCATCCTCCGGCCGCGCCGGGACCGCGCCATTCCGGGCCGGATCGGCGGGTCGATCCTGTCTCCCGCCACCTGGCAGCAGACCGCTGCCGCCCTCCGGCAGGGCCGGTGACACTCGCGGCCGTGCGCCCGGATCGAAGCCGGGACATCGCCCGGTACCTGATGATGGCGGCCCTCGTGCTCGTGATCGTCGTGGCGTTCGTGCTGCTCGTGGCGCCGGCGGGCCATGCCGCCCCGACCGATCCGGTCACGCCGACCGACCCGGTCACCCCCACGGAACCGGGCGGCGGCGGGCTCAACGTGCAGATCAACGGCCCGAACGGCGAACCGTCCTCGGCGATCGTGACCCTGATCGGGATCACCCTGCTGTCGGTCGCGCCGGCCCTGCTGCTGATGATGACCAGCTTCACGAAGATCTTCGTTGTGCTCGCGATGACCCGCAACGCGCTCGCGCTGCCGTCGATCCCGCCGAACCAGGTGCTGGCCGGCCTGGCCCTGTTCCTGTCGCTGTTCATCATGTCGCCCATCCTCACCGACATCAACGACAGCGCCCTGCAGCCGTACCTGAACGGCACCATGTCCTTCGACGACGCCGTCACACTCGGCTCGAAGCCGCTACGCACGTTCATGCTCGCGCACACCCGGGAGGAGGACCTCGCCCTGATGACCCGGGCCGCCGATCAGCCGAACCCGGAGACCCGCGAGGCCGTGTCGCTGCTCACGCTGATCCCGGCGTTCATGATCTCCGAGCTGCGTGCCGCGTTCATCATCGGGTTCGTCATCTTCGTGCCGTTTCTGGTGATCGACCTCGTCGTGTCCGCGGCGCTGATGTCGATGGGCATGATGATGCTGCCGCCGGTGATGATCTCGCTGCCGTTCAAGATCCTCCTGTTCGTACTCGTCGACGGCTGGGGTCTGATCATCACGACCCTCGTCTCCAGTTACCGGGGTGGCTGATGGATACCAACGCCGTCCTCGACATCGGACTGCAGGGCATCCTGATCGCCGGCAAACTGTCCGCGCCGATCCTGATCACCGCCCTGGTCGTTGGTTTCGCCATTTCCCTGCTGCAGTCGATCACCCAGATCCAGGAGGTGACGCTGTCGTTCGTGCCCAAGGCCATCGCCGTGGCTGTGGCGCTGATCATCTCCGGGCACTGGATGATCTCCGAGATGGTGTCCTTCACGGAGATGCTCTTCGCCAAGATCCCCGGCCTCATCGGTGGCGGCTGATGAACATCACCCTTGACTTCGCCTGGATCGAAGCCACCATGCTCGCGGGCGTGCGGATGGTGGCGTTCCTCATCGTGGCGCCGCCGTTCTCCTACAACGCGTTCCCCCTGCGGATCAAGGGCATGCTCGCCCTCGGCCTGGCCCTGGCGGTTTCGCCTCGGGTCACGCCGGGCTGGGTCTCGCCCGACACCGGCGGTTTCTTCGCCGCCCTGCTCCTCGAGATCGTGGTCGGCGGCCTGCTCGGCTTCCTCGTGCTCGCGGTCTTCTCCGCCATCCAGTCCGCCGGCAACCTGATCGACATGTTCGGCGGCTTCCAGCTCGCTCAGGGCTTCGACCCGCAGGCCATGGTCAACGGTGCCCAGTTCACGCGGCTGTACCAGATGACCGCGCTGGCGCTCCTATTCGCCTCGGGCGGCTATCAGCTGATCCTTGGCGGCATCACGCGTACGTTCGCGGCCCTGCCGATCGGGGGCGGCATCGACCTCGCGGTGCCGATGCAGACCATCACAGTCGCGGTCGGCCAAATGCTGCTCTCCGCCGTGCAGATCGCCGGACCGCTGATCGTCGTCCTGTTCCTCGCCGACGTCGGCCTCGGCCTGCTCACCCGGGTGGCCCCGGCCCTCAACGCGTTCGCGCTCGGGTTCCCGCTCAAGATTTTGATCACGTTCACGCTGGGCGCCGCCGGGTTCGTGGCCCTGCCGCGCATCGTCGCGTCGCTGACCGACGACGCCGTCGCCACCATGCTGGGGGTGAGATAGCTGTCCGACTCCGGTGAGAAGACCGAACAAGCCACCGACAAACGGATGCGCGAGGTGCGGTCCAAGGGCCAGCTCTCCAAGTCCCAGGACCTGACCGCGTGGATCGGCATCGGCGCGGCCGCCGCCATGACCCCCGTCACCACCGGTCTGGCCGCGGACGCCGGAACCGACCAGATGATCCGTATTCGCAGCCTGGTCGCCAACCCGCAGCCGGACCTCGCCGTGCAGATGCTGGTGGACTCGCTGGCCTCGATGGGAACCATCCTCACCCCGATGCTCGCGACGGTCTTCGTGGTCGTCCTCGTGGGCGCTGTGGCGCAGGGCGGCGTGCACTTCAAGAAGGTCGCCGGAAAATACGAGCAGTTCAACCTGGTGACCGGCCTCGGTCGCACCTTCGGCGGCCAGGCCGTCTGGCAGGGCGTCACGGCGCTGCTCAAGACAATCGCCGTGGGTCTCGTGCTGGTGCTCGTGGTGCAGGGGCTCGCTCCCATCCTGATGACGGCCGGGGGACTGCCCGTCTCCGTGCTGATCGGAGCGGCCAGTGACGGCGCGACCGCTCTTGTGCAGTCGGCTGTCATCGCCGGCCTGGTACTCGCCGCCGCGGATGTGTTCGTCGTGATGAAGCGCAACCGCAAGCGCACCCGCATGACGAAGAAGGAAGTCACTGATGAGAACAAGAGTTCCGAGGGTGACCCGATGGTGAAGTCGCAGCGCCGGGCCCGGCAGCTCGCCATGAGTCGCAACCGCATGATCGCCGCCGTCGCCACGTCCGACGTCGTGCTGGTCAACCCCACCCACTTCGCCGTCGCCCTCCGCTACGAGCCGGGCAAGTCCGCCCCCCGGGTCGTGGCTACGGGAGCGGGAGTGATCGCGGCGCGCATCCGGGAACAGGCGGAGACCGACCGGGTCCCCATCGTGCGGGACATCCCGCTCACCCGTGCCCTGCACAGCGCCTGCCAGCTGGGTGACGAGATCCCGGTGGAGCTCTACAACGCCGTCGCGCAGGTGCTCGCCTTCGTGCTCGCGCTGAAGTCTCGCGGCTCTGGAGCCGGCGAACGCACCGGCCGCGGTTCCCGCGTGCACACCCTCAACGATCGTGTCCTGACGGCCGGAGGCCACCGATGAACAGCAATCTCGCCAAACTCGCGGTTCCGGTCGGGGTTGTCGGTATCATCCTGCTGCTCGTCGTGCCGGTGCCCGCCGTGCTGCTCGACGTGCTGATCATCGTCAACATCCTCCTGGCGCTGGTCACACTGCTGACCACGATGTTTGTCAAAAAGCCCCTCGATTTCTCCGTTTTCCCGTCGCTGTTGCTCGTCGCCACCCTGTTCCGGCTGGGCCTGAACGTGGCCTCGACCCGGCTCGTGCTCAGCGACGGCTACGCCGGGCAGGTGATTGCCGCGTTCGGCGACGTCGCCGTGGGCGGGTCGCTCATCATCGGCGCTGTGATCTTCCTGATCCTCGTCGTGATCCAATTCGTGGTGGTCACCAAGGGTGCCGAACGCGTCGCCGAAGTCGGTGCGCGGTTCACCCTCGACGCCATGCCCGGCAAACAGATGGCCATCGACGCCGACCTGAATGCCGGCCTGATCACCGACGTGCAGGCCAGGGAACGCCGGGCCGAGGTCTCCGCCGAGGCGGACTTTTACGGTGCCATGGACGGCGCGTCGAAATTCGTCAAGGGTGACGCGATCGCCGGCATCGTCATCATCATCATCAACCTGGTCGGCGGCATCGCGATCGGCATGATTTCGATCGGACTGTCCGTCACCGAGGCCATGAGCACCTACTCCCTGCTCACCATCGGCGACGGCCTCGTGACGCAGATCCCGGCCCTGCTGATGGCGGTCTCGACCGGCATGATCGTGACCCGCTCCAACGCGGAGTCCGACATCGGCGAGGCAGCCTCCGGCCAGCTCACCCAGTCCCGCAACGCACTGATGATCGCGGGCTGCGCGGCACTCCTGATGGCCCTGATCCCGGGCATGCCGATCATCCCGTTCGTGGTGATCGGGCTGGGTCTGATCCTCTTCGCCCGCCGGATCAAGGCAGGGGAGAGCCGCGACCAGGCGGGCCGGGATGCCGGTGTCGCCGCCGAGGCGATGGCGCCCCGCTCCGACACACCAGAAGACCTGATCGAAACCATGCGGGTGCACGCCCTGGAGATCCTGCTGGCCCCTGACCTCGTCGACCTTGTCTCCGGAGCCCAGGACGACCTCCTGGCTCGCGTGCGTGCCCTGCGCCGCAAGGTTGCCATCGACCTCGGCGTGGTGGTGCCGCCCGTGCGCACCCGCGACAGCATGGACCTGCCCTCCTCCACCTATTCGATCCGGATCGCCGGCGTGGAGGCCGGCCGCGGGGTCGCCCCGGCCGGCAAGGTGCTCGCCCTCGGCGACGCCCTCGACTCGTTGCCGGGCCAGGCCACGGTGGAGCCCGTGTTCGGCCTCACCGGCAAGTGGGTGCCCAGCGAGATGCGGCACAGCGCGGAGATGACCGGGGCCACGGTCATCGACCGGGTGTCGGTGCTCATCACCCACCTGTCCTCGATCATCACCGGCAACGCGGCGAGGCTCCTCACCCGCGAGGACGTGCGGGTGCTCACCGAGGGGGTGCGGCTGGTCAATCCGTCCGCCGTGGAGGATCTGATCCCCGGACTGCTCTCCCTCGCCGAGGTGCAGCGCGTGCTGCAGGGTCTGCTCGCGGAGCAGATCCCGATCAACGACCTGCCCCGCATCTACGAGTCCCTCTCCCTGCGCGCCAAGGTGTCGAATGACCCGGAGGGCCTGATCGAGACGGCCCGTCAGGCGCTGGGCCCGGCTCTCACAGCGCAGTATCTCGACGACGGGCTGCTCCGGGTGATCATGATCGAGCCTGCCTTGGAGCAGTCCATGCTCGAGGGGATGCGTCCCTCCGACCAGGGCACCCAGATCATGTTGGAGCCGAACCGGGTCGACGCCATTCTCGGGTCGCTGAAGGAGGCGCTGGGCAACGTGGAAGCGGCCGGACTCTCCGCGGTGCTGGTCTGCGCGCCGGCGCTGCGCCCGGCCATCCGTCGACTAGTGTCGGCGCAGTCCGGCGGTATCTCCGTGCTGTCCTATCAGGAGGTCACCTCGGCGAACGTGGCCATCGAAACGGTGGGAGTGGTACGTGGAACCGAGTCGATTTCAGCTTGAGGGTTCATCCCTCCAGGAGCTGAAGGCACGCATCCTCGCCGAGCACGGTGCGGATGCGCGCATCGTGGCCGCCGAACGGGTCACCGTCGGCGGCATCAAGGGCTTCTTCGCCCGCCGGCACATCGAGGTCACGGTCGAGGTGCCGGAGCGGCGGCGGCGCGCGGCCCACTCCCGACTCGACGTGCAGGCCCGGCTCGGCATCGCCGCGCTTCTCGACGATGCCGACGCGGCGGAAGCGGGTTTTCCCCGGGCCGCGGCACCCGTCTCCTCCCCGCCCCTGTCGACCGCGACGGACGGCTTCGCCCGCCTGATGGACGAACTCACCTTCGCCACCCAGGAACCCATCCCGCCGGTGCTGCCCACGCCCGCGCCGCCCGCCCCCGCCCCGGCGGCCGCCCAGGGGGGCGGCAGGCGCAGGGACGCCCGGCTGAGAGAGAGTGAGCAGGCGGCCGCCGAAGCGGCGGTGCCGCGGCCGCTCCCGGGTGTCGGAAACCTCGTTCTCGTCGTCGGGTGGCAGGATGCCGCGGTGCGGATTGCGCGGGAGCTGGCCGTGGCGCATGGTTCGGCTGAGGTCCTCGTGGCCGGCGCGATCGACGACGGAGCGCCTGCCGCGACCGGGCTCGCGCGCATCCTCGACCGGCGCACGGCGCTGGAGGCACGGGCCAGGGGAGTCAAGCTCGGACAGACCGGAATTCTGGCCTTCGGTCTGGGTGCCGACCCGGCCACGGCGGACATCTACGCCGCATTGGTGGCCGCGCTCGGTGCCGAGCAGGTCTGGCTGGTCGTCGATGCCGGCCGCAAGCCCGCAGACACCGCCCGGTGGGCGGCTGAGGTTGCCCAGAGCGTGCACGTCGACGCGATCGCGGTGACGGGCTATGGCGACACCGTCTCGCCTGAGACCGTCGATGAGCTGCAGATCCCCATCGGTTGGGTCGACGGCGCCCCCGCCGAGGCCAGCACCGTGGCCGGAATGCGGCGACGGCTCGCGGGCCGGCCCGACCGGTCAAGCTAGGCTGGACGAGTGCTGGTTCTAACACGCAAACAGGGGGAGAAGATCCTCATCGGTGACGACATCGTCATCACCGTTCTCGACGTGCGCGGTGACAGCATCCGGATCGGCGTCGACGCTCCCCGGGGCGTGCGCATCCAGCGGGACGAGGTGCTCCGCGCCGTGACCGAGGCGAACATCGCGGCGAGTCTCGCGGGTCAGGGTGACGACGACGCCGAGGCCCGCCTCAAGGCCACCCTCGCCCTCCTTCCCACCGCGCCGCCCGCCGAATAGCACGCCGCGCCGCGCCCCGCCCCGCCGCGCCCCGCCGCCGCCCGCCGGTGGTCGAGCCTGTCAAGACCCGGGACGAGAGCCACGCCTACAGCCCCACCCGCTTGCTCGGCAGTGCGATCAGTGTCTGTTCCGGGTCGTTCTCCACCGGTGGCCGCAGCCAGTGTTGCGTTCCGGTGCGGGTGATCTTTCAGTGCTGGTTGTGTAGCAGTAGGTGGTGCGGGTGGCAGAGCAGTACTCCGTCGGCGAGGTTGGTGTCTCCGGTGTCGGTGAGCCAGTCGTTGATGTGGTGGGCTTCGCTCGAGGCTGGTGATCTGTCGCAGTCGATCCACCGGCATCCGCCGTCGCGCACTCCCATCGCGGCGCGTTGTTTCTCGGTGAAGAGTCGTTCGTCACGGCCGACGTTGATGATTTGGCCGTTGTCGTCGAATTTGATGCCGCGGGTGCCGGTGTCGCAGAGCAACCGGTCGATGGTTTCCTGGGAGATGGGGACCGGGTTGCCTTCGATCTGCCCGTGAGCGGCGGGTTCGGCGGCACCCGGCTCGGCGGGTTCGGCTGTGAGGGCTTTCTCGGTCACGATCACGCGCCGCCTGGCGGCGTCCGCCGAAGACCGGGCCGGGGTCGGCTTCGCCGGCGATTGTGAGCAGTTGCACGAGGGAGTCCGCGTTGATCTGCTCGGTGCTGCGCGGGTCGTCCTGCATTTTTTGGGCCCAGGCGGCGCGTTCCGGGTCGACGAAGCGCACTCCGCCGCGGCGGGGGCTGGTGATGGAGTCGAAGGTGGAGAGCACGAACTCGCCGTCTTCGGGGGCGAAGAGCCCGTTCAGGCGCACGTTGCCGTTGCTCAGCCGGTAGACCTTCAGGTAGCGGTCGTCGTGGGCCTGCTTCTCCCGGGCGGCGATGCCGGCCTGATCGAGCCGGTCGCGCATCCGGCGGGCCCGTTTGAAGACCTCGTCGGCATTCAGTGACGGTGCCTCGGTGAGGAGCGCCGCGAGGGCCACCCGGAGCTTCTCCGCGGTAACTGCCGCGTCGATCTGGCCGAGCCGGCCCGGATAGCCTCGGCCGCGTCAACCGAGAGCGTGCCGGCGGTGACGCCCCGGGCAACCGGCGCCTGCCAGGGCACCCTCGCGGCGAACGCCGCGACGTCGACAGCGTCGGCGTCGGCGTCGGGCGTCGGGCGTCGGGCGTCGAGAGCGTCGAGAGTGCCTCTTCGACCAGCTTGTCGGCCGCCTCGGTGTCGGCCATCATCGTGCCGACCGCGACGAGCTTGTAGGCGTCGCCCTTGGATGAGCCGGTCCAGTTCTGGATCAGGGCCTCGGGCGAGAGGAACCCCTGCTGCGCGGCCAGCCCCGAGTGGCCAAGTTCCGGGCGGGACCGGCGGACGATGGTTGCGGCCATCAACGCGGCATAGGTGTCGAGCAGACGGCGCGCGCCGGCCATCCGCTTCTGGCCGGCCAAAGCCTCGGCGTCGGGAAGAGTCGCGAGGTCGGCGCTCGAGGAGCCCAGCAGGGCGACGGCGTCGGCCGCCTGCCTGAGGTCATCCGCGAGGTTCGTCATGTTATGAGGATACTTTAAGGAGCACACGTAGTCGAGTGTCACTCACCTTTTGTGGATAAAAGTTTCGTATCTTTGTTCAACCGCCCGGCTGTTTGGCCGCGCGGCGCCACCGATGATCGTTTGCAGCGTCAGCGGTGAGCCTGCTTCCACACCCTGCGCCACGAAAGCCGAAGGCGGCCTCCCGGGGATGAGCCCCGCCGAGACCGCCATCAACGGACAAGCGCTCAAGCGCTCAACACGCCAGCGCCAGCACCTGAGCCCCTACGAGCCCACGCGATCCAGGCGCGCCACGCCGATCTTCGAGTCGGCCATGCCGTAGAACACGAACAGCTGCCCCGCGATCTCCTCGATCGCGGTCGGAAACACCACGTTCGGCACGATGCCGCTGATCTCATCGGGCGTCTCCGCCTTGAGCAGCGGCTCCGACGTGCGCTTCAGCACGATGGTCGGGTCGTCCGCGTCGAGAATCATCGCTCCGGCCGAGTAGTTCACCTTCTGCTGCTGCGAGAACGCGCCGTCGATGGTTCCGGTGACGCCGTGGTGCATCAGCAGCCAGCCCTCCGGCACCCGCAACGGGGCAGGGCCGCCGCCGATCTTCAGCTCTTCGAACGCGAACTCCGGCCCGGCCAGGAAACGGTGGCCGCTCCAGAAGGTGAGCTTCGAGATGTCGGCGAGCACATCCGCGACCGGCAGATAGCTGATCCAGATGCTCTGCCGGGTGTCGGTGACGCCGGCGGGAACACGGATGCCCTCACCCGGCTTGACCTCGCCCAGATCCCACATCGGGCGGTGCAGCACGGCGAAGCACTCGACTCCATTCGGGCCGGCGACCGGCTCCGGGAAGAACACGGTGTCTTTGTTGTGGAACAGGTTCAGGTCCATGTCCAGCGTGTCGTCGAAGGCGAACAGCGCCGGACCGAGCCGGCGCCACTCGCGCAGGTCCGAGGACACGGCAACGGCCGTGCGCGGGCCGAGGGGGCCGTAGGCGACGTAGGTCATCACGTGTAGGCCGAGCCGGGGAACGAAGGTGATCCTGGGATCTTCCACTCCGGCGTTGTTCGCGCCGCGCTCCCAGCCGCGGTCCGGTGCAAGAACGACACCCTCGCGTTCGACGCCCGTGGGTACGCCGTCGGTGATGATGACCTTTGCGAGTCCGACGCGGGAGACGTTTCCGGTGGCGACCAGTCGGGGGAGCAGATACAGAGTGCCGTCGGCAGAGTGCCCTGTGCCGGGGTTCAGCACCCCCTCGGCCTCGAGGTCGTTGCCCGCTTCGGGCGTCATGATGACGCCCATTCGGGTCAGGGTGTAGGGGAATTCAGTGGGGTTGGGCATTTCTAACCTTTCACGCCGGAGCCGATATTGTTCGACACGAAGTGCCGTTGGAAGAGGAGGAACAGGATCACAGCAGGGGCGGCCAGGACGCAGGCCCCGGCGAGAACCGCCCCGAACGGGTTCGCCGCTGTGGCGGCGATATTGCTGAGGTAGTTGGCGAGTGACACGGCGAGAGGCTGGAGGGACGCTTCCTTGGTGATCAGGAACGGCCAGAGGAATTCGTTCCACGGTCCGATGAAGGTCAGCAGCACGACGGTCAGCAGGGCCGGCCGCACCAGAGGCAGGGCGATCCGCCGCAGGATCCGCAGTTCGCCGGCGCCGTCGATGCGGGCGGCATCGAACAGATCCTTCGGAATCTGCAGGAAGTACTGCCGGAAGATGATCACGGCAGTCGAGTTGATGGCGAACGGCAGGATCATGCCCAGATAGTTGTCGGCCAGTCCGTAGTCCCGGGCGATCATCACGTAGAGCGGGATCATCAGCAGCTGGAACGGCACGACCTGCACGAGCAGTGCGAGAGCGAAGGTGACACCGCGTCCGCGCCACTGCAGCTGGGCGAGGGCGTAGCCCACTAGAACACCGAAAACCACGGTGAAGAGAATGACGCCACCCGTGAAGATCCCCGAGTTGAGCAGCCCCTGCAGCAGGTTGATCCGGCTGTTGATGTCACCGTAGTTGTCGAGCGTCAGGTTGGCGGGGTTCGGGAACGCGCCGGCGACAGTCGGGTCCGGTTCCTTCTGGAGCGAGCCGATGACCATGTAGTAGAAGGGGAACAGGAACACAAGCGCCCCGACCGTGAGCACCACACCCCGCAGGATGTTCTGCCCGCGGCTCATGATTCGTCACCGCCTGCAAGCTTGCGCTGGATGAACGCGAGGATGAGAACTCCGATCACGAGGATGACGCCGATCGCGGCCGCCGTGTCGGGCGACCCCTGTTCGATCCCGCGCTGGTACATCATCAGCACGGGTGACGAGGATGCCCCGTTCGGGCCGCCGCCGCCGGTGAGCAGGTACGGCTCCGTGAAGAGGTTGGCGCCGGTGACCGTCGAGAGCAGCAGCACGAGCACAGTCGCCGGGCGTACGCCCGGCACGGTGACCGAGAAGAAACTTCGGATCCTGCCCGCGCCATCCGTTGAAGCGGCCTCGTACAGTTCCTCCGACACGTTCTGCAGGGCGGCCAGGTAGAGCAGAATGAAGAATCCGAGGCCCTTCCAGGTCACGAAGATCGCGATGGTGGGCATGGCCCAGTCCTCGTTGATCAGCCACGCCGGATCGGGCGCGAGCGGCCCGAGAATCTGGTTCACGAGGCCGTTGCCGCTGAACAGGAAGATCCAGACGCCGACGACGGCGACGCTCGCGGTCACGTAGGGCACGTAGTAGGCGACGCGCAGGAAGGTGCGGAACCGCACGGCCTTGTTCAAGGCGGTGGCGAGCATGAGCGAGAGGATGACCGTCAACGGCACGTTGATCAGCAGGAAGACTCCCACGTTGCCGAAGGAACGGATGATGGCCGGGTCGGCCAGCACTTCTCGAAAATTGTCCAGGCCGACGAATGGCCGGTCCACAGCGGCGCCGGGTGCAGCGAAGAAGTAGTCGTGGAACGACATCCAGAAGGCGAAGACCAGCGGGTAGGCGAAGACGGCCAGAACGAAGATGAGGTAGGGGGCGCTGAGCAGGAGCCCGAATGGGTTCTTGCCCAGAAGGGGGTGTTTGCGGCGGCGGGGGCCCCCGCCGGGAGGAGTTGTGCTCCTCCCGGCGACGGTCCGACTCGCGGTTGACTGGGACATCCGTTACGGCTTGGAGATCAGGGTTTTGATCTTCTCGGCGGCGGAGTCGAGGGCGGCGGGGATCTCACCCTCGCCGGTGATGACCGACTTCGTGTACGCGTCGCGGAAGGCCTGCCAGGCGGCGACCGAGCTGGAGACGTTGGGAACCTCGACCATGCGGGATGCCTGGTCGCCGAACTGCTCGTAGGCCGGGTTGGCCGCGAAGTACTCCGGGTACACCGTTGGGAGGTCTTCGCGGAGCGGCATCTGGCCGGTCAGCTCGAGAAGCTGTCCGTCCTGGTCCTCGCTGGTGGCGAATTTCAGCACATCCCAGGCGGTGGCCTGGTTCTCGCAGGCCGTGAACATTCCGACGTTCTTCGCGTCACTGAACGTGTAGGTTTCCTCGGCCGGAGTGCCCTCGCTGGTGGGAACGGGAACCGCACCCCAGTTCACGGCGTCCTTGTACACCGACACGGCCCACGGGCCGACGATGGACATCGCGGCCTGGCCATCGGCGAACGAGTCGCCCTGGTACTGCTCTTTGCCGGCAAGACCCTCGGCGTACAGGGTCTTCCAGAACTCCGCGACCTTCGCGCCGTCCTCGTCGTTGAAGGTGGCCTCACCGTCTTCGATCAACTGCGTGCCACCGGTTTCGGCGGCGTAGAGCGGGTAGAAGTCGAACCAGCTCTGGAAGAACTGACTGGTCGGGGCCGGGTAGATGGCGTTCGGCGCGGCGCCGCTCTCGACGAGGGTGCGCGAGGTGGCGAGGAATTCGTCGTAGGTGGCCAACTGGGGGTTCTCGGCGTCGAGTCCGGCGGCGGTGAACATGTCCTTGTTGTAGAAGATCATGACGGGGTTGGACTTCCACGGCATCTGGAAGTACTTCGCGTCGGCGCCCTGGTACTGCTCGGCCGTGTCGCCGCTGCGTGCCTCGATGTAGGCGGCGCCGTCCTCAAAGCTGGAGAGGTCGACGAGACCACCCTGCTTCTCGAACTGCGGCACCGCGACCGGGGCCGTATTGAATACGAGGCAGGGGGCGTTGCCGGCCGTGATGGCGGCACCGATGACCTCCTCGCTGCTCTTACCGGCCGGGATTTCCTGCGCCTTCACCTTTTCATCCGGGTTCTCGGCGTTCCAGGCCTCCACCATCTGCTTGCCCCAGGCGATCTCGGTTTCGTTGTTCGAGTACCAGATCGTGATCGGCCCGCGGTTGGTGGCCGCGTCACCCGTCGTCCCCCCGGACGCGCAAGCGCTCAGTGCCAGGGCCACTGTGGCGGATGCCGCCGTAACGGTGAGAATCCGCTTGGCCATTCCATTGCTGTGCATGTGGTGCTCCATTTCTCAAAACCCGCAGCAGCCTTGCTGCGGTAAACATGTGTCAGCGCTGTGGGTCAGCCGTGGGGCGGGGCGGTCGACCCGCGCACCACGAGCCGGGCCGCCGGGAGGTCCACGTCGTCCGCCGAGCCGTTCTCCATCAGGGCCAAAAGCGTGCTCGCCGCCGCGCGCCCCCACGCCATCGGTGCTGCGCTGACGGTGGTCAGGGGCGGGTACACGTAACGGCAGAAGTCGATGTCGTCGTAGCCCGTGATCGAGAGGTCGTCGGGGACCCGCACGCCCAGCTCGTGCGCCATGCCGAGACCGGCGATGGCCATCGGGTCGTTGGCGTAGACGATCGCAGTCGGGGGCGTGTCCTGGATCAGGAGGCGCCGAGTGGCATCTGACCCGGCGCCCACGGAGAAATCGGTCTCGACGGTCTGCCCCTCCGGCAGGCCCGCCTCGCGCAGGGCGGCGGCGAAGGCCGCGCGCCGGCGGCTGCCGTGCAGCAGCGTCGAGCTGCCCGCGACGTGCGCGATGCGGCGGTGGCCGAGGGTGGCGAGGTGAGCGACGGATGCCATCACACCCGGTGTGTCGTCCACGGTCACCGCGGGGAAGGGGCTGGGCCCGTCGGGGCGTCCGAGCGTGACCGCCGGCAGACCCAGCTCGGCGAGGAGCGGGATGCGCGGGTCGCCGTGGCGGAGGTCGCTGAGGAAGACCCCGTCGACGCGCCCGTCGGCCACGAGTGAGCGGTAGGTCTTCAACTCGGTCTCCTCGTCGGGAACGACGCTGAGCACGAGGGCGCGACCTTCCGGGGCAAGAATGCTCTCGACGCCCGCGATGAAGGAGGGAAAGAACGGGTCGGAGGCAAGCACGTCCGGGTTGCGGGCGATCACGAGGCCGAGCGCGTAGGACCGCTGCGTGGAGAGCGACCGGGCGCGGAGGGACGGCTTCCAGCCCAGCTCCTTGGCGACCTGAAGGATGCGCACCCGGGTCTCGGGGGCGACTCCGGGCCGGTTGTTGAGGGCGAAGGAGACGAGGCCCTTGCTGACGCCGGCCCGCTTGGCGACCACCTCGATGGTGACCTTTGGGGGGTTCGCGACCGACTTCGCGGCGGACTTCGCGGCGGACTTCGTGGTGGACTTCGTGGTGGACTGAGCGGTGGGCTTCACGGTGGTGGTGGCAGGAATGTTCGCAGGCACGTTTCTGGGCCTCCTCATTGACAGCCGACCCAACCTGAACCGATTTAGACAGGCTATACCGGTTCAGTTTCCCCCGTCAAGGGGGCGGCTTCGATTACAGCCGGTCCGATTGAACCCAGGCCGGGGAAGGCCTAGATTGTGCGCAAATGGACTGGTTCGGGGCCGGAGAATACGAGATCGCGCGGCAGGTGCTGCAGCGCGGGGTGGCTGCCTGCTACCTGATCGCCTTCGTTTCGGCCGTCAACCAATTCCCCGCGCTGCTCGGCGACCATGGCCTGCTCCCGGTGGCCCGTTTTGTGGCCCGCGTGAGGTTCAGCGCGTCGCCGAGTATTTTCCACTGGCATTACTCCGACCGGATGCTGCGTTCCCTCGCCTGGTCCGGCGCCGCCGTGGCGGGCACGCTCGTGGCCGGCCTGCCGCAGCTCGGGTCGCCCTGGCTGCCGATGGTCGCTTTCCTCCTGCTCTTCGTGGGCTACCTGTCGATCGTCAACGTCGGCCAATCCTTCTACTCGTTCGGCTGGGAGAGTCTGCTGCTGGAGGCCGGTTTCGTGGTGGCCTTCCTCGGCTCCGAGCAGGTGGCCCCTCCGCTCTTCGTGATCCTGTTCTGCCGCTGGCTGCTCTTCCGGCTGGAATTCGGCGCCGGCCTGATTAAGATCCGCGGCGGCCGGGAGTGGCGAGACCTGACCGCCCTCTACTACCACCATGAAACGCAGCCGATGCCGAACCCGCTCAGTTGGTTCGCACACCATCTGCCCCCGTGGTTCCACCGCGGGGAGGTGATTGGCAACCACTTCGCGCAGCTGGTCGTGCCGTTCTTCCTCTTTGCGCCCCAGCCCGTCGCATCCGTCGCGGCCCTGATCGTGATCCTCAGCCAGTTCTGGCTGGTGCTCACCGGCAACTTCGCCTGGCTGAACTGGATCACCATCGTGCTGGCCTTCTCTGCCGTCGACGACGCCACGCTGCGCGCGGTGCTGCCGTGGCTGCCGGCCGGGGAGGCCGCACCGGATGGCCCGCTCTGGTTCGTGATCGTGGTCAGCCTGGTCACCTCCCTGCTCCTGGTGCTCAGCTACTGGCCGCTTCGCAACCTGGTCGCCCGCCGGCAACTGATGAATGCGAGCTTCAACCGGTACCACCTGGTGAACGCCTACGGTGCGTTCGGCACGGTCACCCGGCAGCGCCACGAGGTGGTTGTCGAGGGCAGCGACGCCGCCGACCCGACCGACGAGACGGGCTGGCGCGCCTACGAATTCCGCGGCAAGCCCGGCGACCCCGAGCACCGGCCCCGCCAGTTCGCGCCGTACCACCTGCGCCTGGACTGGCTGATGTGGTTCCTGGCGCTCGGCGACCCGGGCACCCGCTGGTTCGAGATGTTCCTGGCCCGCCTCCTCGAGGGCGACCGACCCACGCTGCGGATGGTGCGGGTCAACCCGTTCCCGCAGGCCCCGCCCCGCTACGTGCGCGCCCGGGTCTACCGCTACCGCTACTCCACTCCGGACGAACGCCGAGAGACCCGAGAGTGGTGGGTGCGCTCGGAGGTCGGCCTGCTCGTGGCCCCCATCACCCTGGCCTGGAGGTCCCGTGCCTGACGTCGACGTGGTTGGAGCCGGGCCCACGGGCCGGAGGCGGCGCTCGTCCTGGCCCGGACCGGGCTGAGCGTGCACGTCACCGAGCGGGAAAGCCGGCCCGCCGGCGCCCAGCGGACGGAGAAGCTGAGCATCGTCGACGGCATCTTGGAAGACGCCGGTTCCTTGGCTCTACCTCTGCTCGGCCTCCACCCCGCCGGGCCCGGCCGTGCGCGGCATGAACGGCAGGTAGGCCGCCACCCTGGTCGCGCCCGTCTGGCTGCGATTCCACCGTCGTTTCGGCGGAGAGCCAGAACGAGGGGTGAATGTCCGAACCGCACCGCCCGGCTGCACGGGCGGTGATCTGGCACATCCGGCGACACGCGAGCTCGGCCGGGCCTGACCCACGACTGAGCCGGGACGCCGCTACTCGTCGTCGGGGCCAGGCGGCAGCACCTCGGGCGCCCGAAGCTTGTCGATCTCGCGGCGTTCGCGCTTGGTGGGACGGCCGGCGCCGCGGTCCCGCATCGGGAGGAGCGCCACCTCCTCGCGCGGGGGCGGCGGGGGAGTCTGGTCGACGAAGCACTCCGCCGCGACTGGCGCGCTGACCCGTTTGACCATGATCTTCGACACGACCAGGATGCGGTCGAAACCGCTGATGCGCACCCGCACCTCGTCGCCGATCCGCACGGTCTGCGCGGACTTGGCCCGCTCGCCGTTCACCTTGACGTGACCGGCTCGGCAGGCGGCCGTGGCCTGGGAACGGGTCTTGAACATCCGCACGGCCCAGGTCCAGCTGTCGACACGGGCGGTGGTCAGAGGCTCCATCCCTCGACTCTACGGCGCGCAGGCCCGAACGGCCCGCACCCTAGAAAGGCCCGAGCTTCCCCCAGGCGATCAGCAGCATGGTCACCAGGAATCCGGTCAGGAAGTTGAGCCAGAGAAAACGCGTCCAGCCGGCGTTCGCGGTCTCGGACCGCTCGTCCGACACCGACCGGAACGGCCAGGCCGCCAGAATGTAGGGCACCGCGAGCACCGAGGCCAGCAGCCCGGGCCAGCCGGTCACAAGCATGAGCAGTCCGGCCAGGGCCCAGAATGCGATCGCGAGGCGCACGGTCCGCGCGGCGCCGAGCGCGGTCGCGATCGAGGCGATGCCGCCTTCCCGGTCGGGCACGACGTCCTGCACGGCGCCGAACGCGTGGCTGGCCATGCCCCAGAGGAAGAACGCGGCGAGCAGGGCAACCAGGCCGGGCGTCACGACGGCGCCGGCCACCACGAGACCGTAGACGGCGGGGCTGACGAAGTGGGTGCTCGAGGTGATCGAGTCCACCATCGGGCGCTCCTTGAACCGCAGTCCCGGAACGGAGTACGCGGCCACCGCGAACAGGCTCACGGCCAGAATGAACCATGACCACGGATGCTCCGCGCCGGCCAGGACGAGCATCACCACCAGCATGGGCACAGCCGTCACGATCCCGGAGACGAGCACCGTGCGGTGAAGGACCGGGTCCAGCATGGCTCCCTCGACGCCGCCCTTGCGCGGGTTGCGCAGGTCGGACTCGTAGTCGAAGACGTCGTTGATTCCGTACATCAGCAGGTTGTACGGAATGAGGAAGAAGAGGGTGCCCACCAGCAGCAAGGCGTCCACCCGGCCGGTCGTCACCACATACGCGGCGGCGAACGGGAACGCCGTGTTGATCCAGCTCAGCGGCCGTGACGAGAGCAGCACCTGCCGGGTCTTCCAGAGCGGTGGGGTGCGAGTCTCAGTCATTCGGTTTTCTTTCCAGCAGAGCCCAGAGCGCGGGCAGCAGGAGCGCTGCCGCAACGGGATAGGCGAAGTCTTCGATCGGGGCCAGGCCGATCCGCAATCCAAAGATGCGGCTGGGATCGTAGTCGACCAGTCCGACCCCGATCATAATGCTGTCGAAAACGGCCGTGAGCACGAGCACGGCGGCCATGGCGATCCCGGCGGCACGGATGCTGTGCCGGGAGAGCCTGCCGCGGCGCACGGCCGTGAGGAACACAGCCGTGGCGAGCAGAAGGAAGACGGTGTTCAGGAGCAGGTAGGTCACCCGTCGCTCCCCTCGTCGACGCCGGCCCGTTCGGCCCGGGAGCCGAGCAGCAGGCGCGCCCCCTGCACGGCGTTCATGGTGAGGTAGCAGAGGAAGGTGAGGAAGAAGAACTCCTCCACGGGCAGCTCCGGGGCCAGCTGCAGACCGGTCATCAGGGTCGTCTCGCCCCGGTAGAAGATGCCCAGGCCGATTCCGAAGAGGTCCCAGACGAGGAAGTACACCAACCCGACGCCGAGCACGATGGCAGCTCGCACCGGGTTCCGCCAGAAGAACAGCCGGAAGCGACGGTCGAGCAGCACCATCGCCCCCAGGCTGAGAAGCAGGGTCAGCAGATACGCGAAGGTCACAGCACTACCGGATTCACTGTGCTGCCGAAGTCACTGGGCTTCCGGCAGCGGCGCCCGCACGGAGTTCGGCAGCGGTTCCGGGAGCGGTCCCGTGCTCGTGTCCGAGTTGATCCGCTTGAGGAGAATTTCAGCGCTGATCAAGCACATCGGAAGTCCGATGCCCGGGATGGTGGTTCCGCCGGCGTAGAACAGACCGTCGACCTTCGCGGAGGCGTTGGAGCCGCGCAGGAATGCGCTCTGCCGCAGGGTGTGCGCGGGGCCGAGGGCCCCGCCGCGCCAGGAGTTGAGGTCGTCGGCGAAGTCGCCGGGTCCCACCGTGCGGCGCACCACGATCCGCTCCGCCAGGTCGGGAATGCCGGCCCAGTCGCTGAGCTGTTTGACGGTGTCATCCGCGATCTTCTCGATCGCGGCCGAGCCTTGGCCGTTGATCCCGCCGTGGCCGAGGCCCGGGTCGGCGGGGATCGGCACCAGCAGGAACATGTTCGTGTAGCCCTCAGGGGCGACTCCCGGGTCGGTGGCACTGGGCATACAGGCGTAGAAGGAGGCCGGCGAGGGCACGCTGGTCTTCTTGCCGAAGATACGGCCGAAGTTCTCGGCCCAGTCCCTGGTGAAGAACAGGCTGTGATGTTTCAGCTCGGGCAGGTCTCCCCTGATGCCGAGCATCACGAGCACGGCGCCCGGACCGGAGACGCGTTTCTGCCACCAGCGCTCGGGGTAGGTCTGCGCGGATGCCGGCAGCAGCTCGGTCTCCGTGTGGTGCAGGTCGGCGGCCGAGACGACCGTGTCGGCGTCGAGGGTGACACTGGTGCCGTCGCCCGTGCGATAGCTGACCCCGGCGACGGCGGTTGCGGCGCCCGGGGTGGTGTGGATCGCCGTCACAGTCGCCTCGGTGATCACGGTCACGCCCTGAGCTTTCGCGATGTCGGCGATGCTGTCGATCAGCCGAGTGAACCCACCCTGCGGGTAGAGCACGCCGTCGGCCATGTCGAGGTGGCTCATCAGGTGGTACATCGACGGGGTCTGGTCGGGCGAGGAGCCGAGAAACACGGCCGGGTAGCCGAGGATCTGGCGCAAACGGTGGTCCTTCACATAGCCGGCCACGAACTTGTCCAGCGGCTGCAGCAGCAGTCGGGCCAACCGACCGAGCCGCTTCAGGACATCCGGAACCAGCAGGGGTGTGAAGGAGGCGAAGCTTGTATACAGAAACCGTTTGACTGCCATGTCATACGTCTCTTTGGCCGAGACGAGGTAGCGGTCGAGGGCCGCGCCCGCACCGGGTTCGAGGCTTTCGAACAGACGGATGTTGTCGGCCCGCTCGGCCGCGATGTCCACCGGCTCCGTCGTGCCCTCGAAGAAGACCCGGTAGCCCGGGTCGAGGCGGGTCAGGTCGAGCTGTTCCGCGGAGGATGTGCCGAACAGCCGGTAGAAGTGGTCGAACACCTGCGGCATCAGGTACCAGGACGGCCCGGTCTCGAACCGGAAGCCGTCGACGTCCCAGAAGCCGGCCCGGCCGCCGAGGGTGGCCTGCGCCTCGAGCAGGGTGACCTGGTGGCCGTCCCGGGCCAGCAGCGCGGCGCTGGCCAGTCCGGCGATGCCGCCGCCGATGACAACGGTGTGCCTGGTCGGTGCGCTCATCGCTTCCACGCTCCCGGTCCGAACGACGCGGTGAGTGCAATCATGATTTTCTCCGGATCCGGCACCCGTACCCGGGCGCTCATCAGTTCTCGCGCGGGGGTGACTCGCAGCTTCGCCGACAAGCGGGCGAAGAGGTGGTGTGCAGCGGTGACCGCGCGGCGGCTCCCCACCGGGAGCATGGGCAACACGCGGGCCGCCGCGTCGAGGTCGGCGTCCATGTCGTCGAGGAGTTCGTTCTTCTGTGTTTCGGTCATGGTCAGCAGGTTCACACCGGGAAAGTAGTTGCGGCCGAGGGCGTCCCGGTCGGCGGCGAGGTCGCGCAGGAAGTTGACCTTCTGGAAGGCCGCGCCGAGGCTCCGGGCACCGGCCTCGAGAACCTGGAGCTCATCGGTCGTGCACCGCGTGTCCTGCACGAAGCAGCGCAGACACATCAGCCCGATCACCTCGGCCGAACCGTAGATGTACTCGGCCACTCCGGCCGCGTCGAACGGCGACGGGTCGAGGTCCCGGCGCATCGAGGCGAAGAAGGGTGTGGTCAGGCTGGTGTCGATTCCGGCTTCCCGGGCGGTCGCCGCGAAGGCGTGCACGACCAGATTGGTGCTGTAGCCCGACCCCATCGCCTGGCTGGTCTCCCGTTCGAGCGCGTCCAGCAGGTCGCGCTGGCCGTCCACGTTCACGCCGGCCTGGCTTGCGGCGCCGTCCACGATCTCATCGGCGACCCGGACCAGGGCGTAGATGGTGCGCACCTGGCTGCGCACGCGCGGCTCGAGGAGACGGGCCGCGAGGCCGAACGAGGTGGAATAGTGGCCGATGACCGTGGCGGAGCTGGCCCGGGCCGCGGCGTTGTACTTCGCGATGCCGGTGTGGTCGTCGGGGCTGTCACGTTTCATCGGCTGCGATTCACGGCGGTGCCTGCCAGGGTGGTGAGCAGCGCGCGCAGGGGCGCCGGTACGGCGGCCGTGTCGAGCGCGGCCACGGCGCGAGTGCAGTGGTCGGTGGCCAGCTCATCCGTTGCCTGCAGGGCACCGCAGTCACGAAGCAGGCCGCGCACGGTGTCCGCTTCCGCCTCGGTGAGGTCGGCCTTGCCGATGAAGGGGGCGATCTCTGGCCAGCCGCGGGTGGTGCCCGCGTGGGCGATCAGGGTCGTCTGCTTGCCTTCCCGCAGGTCGGTGAGCACGCTTTTGCCGGTCTTCTCCGGGTTGCCGAAGACCCCGAGAACGTCGTCGGTCAGCTGGAAGGCCACGCCGATCAGGCGGCCGTAGGCGCCGAGCACGTCGATCGCCTCGGCCGAGCCGCCGGCCAGGATGGCGCCGGCCTGCAGGGGAGCCTCGAACGAGTAGACCGCCGTCTTCTGCTCCAGGGTGGAGATGACCTGGGCCACCGTGAGCGGATGCTTCGACGCGGCGTTGGTGACGTCCGCCAGTTCCCCGGCAGCGGAGACGAACACCGCTCGATCGAGCAGGTCGAGCAGGCGGCCGCGCAGTTCGAGCTCGACCGGCAGCATCGCGAGGGCGCGGTGGGCCTCGCTCAGCGCCAGGTCGCCGGCCAGGATCGCGGCCGTCGCGGCCCACGCCCCGGCCTGGTCGCCGGCTCCGTGGGCGAGGGCGCGCTCGGTGAACTGCCCGGCGATGTTGGCCACGCCGCGGCGGGCGAGGTCGTGGTCGATCACGTCGTCGTGGATCACGAAGGCCGTGTGCAACAGTTCGAAGCTGACCGCGACCGGAGTGGCCAGGGTGAGGTCGGTGCCGCCGAGGCCGGTGAACGCAGCCAGCACCAGTGCGGGGCGCACACGCTTGCCGCCGCTGCTGGCCTGCTCGAGAGAGTCCCAGAGCGCGACATAGTGTTCGCCGTAGTCGCTGGCACGCAGGCGGGCGGCGGCGAAAAAACGCTGCAACTCCGTCCCTACCCCGAGCGCCTGAATTTCATGCATCGAAACTGGTCAATTCCTGGAGCTGCAGCCCCAACCAGGGGCTGAACGCCCACGGGGCGTCCCGCACCGAGCGCTGCAGGGCGGCCGGCTCCACCCAGGCAAATTCCATGACCTCGTCCGGGTTGGGTACGGGTTCGCCGGTGGCGCGGGCCAGGTAGACGGGGCAGATCTCGTTCTCGACGATGCCGCTGCTGTCGACGGCGCGGTAGCGGAAGTCAGGCAGGGTGACCGTCAGGTTCGCAATCGAGAGTCCGAGCTCGAACAGCGCGCGCCGCTCGATGGCAGCGGGAAATTCCTCGCCCGGGAGCGGATGGCCGCAGAAGGAATTGGTCCAGACGCCCGGCCAGGTCCTCTTCGACAGGGCGCGTCGGGTGACGAGAACCTCGCCGGCCGGATTGAGCACGTGGCAGGAGAAAGCGAGGTGGAGCGCGGTGTCTGTGTCGTGCACACTGAGCTTCGGGGCCGTGCCGATTTCGCGGCCGGACTCGTCCAGCAGGACCACGAGTTCTTCGAGCACTTCGACCGGCCGCATTAGCCATCCCTTCGGGTGATTCAGTCAAGATACCGGAAAATACCTAATCTGATTAGCCAAATGCGAGGCTAGCACGGGGCCCTGTCCGAACCGTCCATTGAGGGGCGTCGGGAGGCCCGCACGGAATCCGTCGGCCGCACGCTTAAACTCGTGGGGTGCCCACCCCCGCTGCAGACCATGTCAACGCCCTTCTCGCCTCGTACCAGGATTTTCCGCAAGTGGGCATCCTCTTCCGCGACCTCAACCCGGTGTTCGCCGACGCCGCCGCTTTTCGAGCGCTGATCGACGAGCTCGCCGGCCGGTTCCAGGGTGAATTCGACGCGGTGGCCGGCATTGAGGCCCGCGGCTTCCTGCTGGCCGCGGCGATCGGCTACGCGGCGGATGTCGCCGTGCTCGTCGTGCGCAAAGGTGGCAAGCTCCCCGGATCGGTGCTGAGCGAGGAGTACGACCTCGAGTACGGCTCGGCCTGCCTCGAGCTCGAGATCGGCCAGCTCGCGCCGGGTTCCCGCGTGCTGGTCGTCGACGACGTGCTGGCCACCGGCGGCACGATCGCCGCGACCGCCCGGCTCATCGAGCGCGCCGGCTACCGCCTGACCGGCGTCGGCGTCGTGCTGGAGCTGACCGAACTGGTCGGCCGAACGCGCCTCGGCGACGCTCCTGTGCACGCCATCGTCGCCCTCTAGCCCGCCCAGGTACCCACCCGGCGCGGCTCGCTCGTCGTGGCGCACCCTTCGAAAGCCGGCACACGTCCTACCGTGCGCCACCATCCAAAGCCTGCGCCGCGAGTCGAACGCAACTCAACACGGTGCGTATTCACGGGACCGTGGCGCATGCTTGAGCCATGAGCACAAACGGTGACGGGTGGGTGTACGGGCCCGACGGCCGCAAGTTTTGGGGTCTTTTCGGGGCGGCCGGCCTGCTCGTGCACCACGAGGAGCTGGGGGTGCTGCTGCAGCACCGCGCGCTTTGGAGCCACCAGGGTGACACCTGGGGGCTGCCCGGCGGGGCGCGCCACGAACACGAGAGTGCGCTCGAAGCGGCTCTGCGGGAGGCCCGTGAAGAGGCCGGCGTGCCCCCGGAGCTGGTCTCCGTGCAGTTCAGCTCCGTGCTCGACCTCGGTTTCTGGTCGTACACGACGGTCGTGGTGCGCGCCACGAAGCGCTTCGAACCCGTGATCAGCGACCAGGAGAGCATCGCGTTGCGCTGGGTACCGCGCCACGAGGTCGACGCGCTGCCGCTGCATCCGGGCTTCGCCACCAGCTGGCCGGCCCTACTCGCCCGCCTCTGAACCCGCACCGCCATTAAACCCGCACCACCTCGCCCGGTGACTTGTCCGGCCGCCAACCGCGCCAGACCGGGTGGCGCGCTCGCCCCGTGCTGGTCCATTCGGAGAATTCCACCTCGCCCACCAACACCGGGCGCACCCACCGCGCATCGCGGGCGCCGGCGGGCGGGATGCCGGTGAAGGGGTTGTCCACCGCAGCGATGGCATCCAGTCGCGCCCGCAGGTCCTTGAGGTCTGCGTCCCGGAACCCGGTGCCGACCCGGCCGATATAGGTCAGCGTGTCTCCGTTCGGAATCCCCAGGAGGAGGGAGCCCACGGTGTCGGCTCGGCGCCCGTTGCCCGGTCGCCACCCGCCGATCACCGCCTCCTGGGTGCGATGGTGCTTGATCTTGATCCACGATCGGGACCGCCGACCGGCCTCGTAGCGCCCGTCCCGGGTCTTGGCGACGATCCCCTCGAAGCCAAGCTCGCTGCTGGTCGCCACGGCCTGGGTGGAGTCGCCCGTGAAGACCGGCGGCACCTGCACCGCACCGGACCCGGTGACAATCTCCTCGAGCACGCGGCGCCGGGCCGTGTACGTCAGGTCGAGCAGCGGCTCCCCGTCACGTTCGAGCACGTCGAAAGCCAGAAACCGCACCGGGGTGGATGCCTCGGCCGCTTCGATCTGTCGGCGACCGGTCAGGCCCAGCCGCGTCTGCAGCAGCCCGAAGTTCGGCCGCCCGCCCGCGTCCATCGCGACGATCTCCCCGTCGAGCACCGCAAAGTCGGCCGAAACCGCTCCCGGCAACGCGCGCACCAGCTCGGGATACGCGTGCGTGATGTCGCTGCCGTTCCGGGTGAACAAGCGCACGTCCGGGCCTAGGCCGGCGGCTCCGAGATAGGCGAGCGCGCGGATGCCGTCCCACTTCATTTCGTAGGTCCACTCGTCGTCTTCGGACAGGTCGGCGATGGAACCGGGCGTGGCAAGCATGGGCCCGTATTGTGTGCGGCGTGCGGACCGGCCGCCCGTTTTGGCCGTCGCGCCCGCCTCGGTGCCCACGTCCCCGGCCCGCCGGGCCGGCCGTGTCTTCATCAGGTGGATCAGCCAGTTCCGGTCGGCCACGTCCGTGCCCTTCGTGCGGATCAGGGCAAAGCGCCGCGTGCCACCGAGCCTGCCGCCCGGTTCGCCGTGCAGCACGGCGATCACCTCGTCATCCCGCCACTTCTCCAGCTCGTAGCTGCCGTGGTCCCAGATGCTCATGGTGCCGGCCCCGTATTCGCCGGCCGGGATATCACCCTCGAACGTGGCGTATTCGAGCGGATGGTCCTCGGTGCGCACGGCGAGCCGATTCTTCGCCGGATCGGTCGGCACCCCGCGCGGCAACACCCACGACGTCAGCACCCCGTCGTGCTCGAGCCGAAAGTCGTAGTGCAGGTTGCGGGCGTGGTGCTCTTGAATGACGAATGACCGACCCCCGGATGCGTCCGGCGCACCGGTCGGCATCGGCTCCGAGGTGCGGGAAGCGTCTCGTTTGCCGAGGTAGACGGCCAGCGCACCGGCTCCCGCCCCGGCGCCTTTACCGGTCTCGTCACCGGCACCACCGGCATCCGTGGTGCCCCGGCCGGAATGTGCCTCGAGCAGCGCGGCCAGCGGGTCCCCGCTACGCTGCACCCGGTGCATCGCCTGCTTGTAGTCGATCTGTGCGAGCCCGGGGGAGGCCAGTTCCCGCCAGGTGCGCGGCATGGCCACCATCGGATGCAGCGTTCCGCGCAACGAATACGGGGTGATGGTCGTCTTGTGGGCGCTGTTCTGGCTCCAGTCCACGAACACCCGCCCCGGTCGATGAGCCTTCTTCATATCGCTGACGATGAGGTCCGGATGGTCGGCTTCGAGCGCGCGGGCCAGCTCGTGTGCGACCTGGGAGACCTGGTCCGAGGTGTGCGTGAGGTCCAGCGGTGCGTAGAGGTGGATGCCCTTCGACCCGCTGGTGACCGGCAGCGGGTCCAGGCCCATGTCCCGCAGGATGGCCCGGGCCAGACGGGCGACCTCCGCGCACTCGTCGAGGGTGACCCCGTCGCCGGGGTCCAGGTCGATCACCAGTCGGTCCGGGTTGCGCGGGCGTCCACCCCGGCCGAACTGCCACTGTGGAACGTGGATCTCCAGCGCCGAGATCTGGGCGAGCCAGGTCAGCGTCGCGAGGTCGTTGACCAGCGGGTACTCGCTCACGTGGTTCGAATGCTGGATCGGCCGGCGTTTCACCCAGCTCGGCGTCGCCTGGTCCAGGTTCTTCTGGAAGAACACGTGTCCGGGTGCGTCCCGGGTGCCCACACCGTGTACCCACCTCTTCCGGGTCGCCGGGCGGTTCGCGGTGTGCGGGATCATCACGTCGGCGATGAACGCGTAGTAGCCGAGAACGTCGGCCTTCGTGGTCCCCGACTCCGAGTAGAGCACCTTGTCGAGATGCGTGAGTGTGATCCGGTGTCCGCCGACGGTGACGACCTGGCGGGAGTCAGGGGAGGGCGGCCGCTCGTTCATAGCTCCAGCATGCTCTCGCGGCCACAGCGTGCCTAGCCCTCTCGGCGCACCGGGTGTGTACTGAAGTGATGAGATCGATCTGGAAGGGCGCGATCACCTTCGGGCTGGTCAATGTGCCCGTCAAGGTCTACAGCGCCACCGAAGACCACGACGTCGCCCTGCACCAGGTGCACGACGCCGATGGCGGGCGCATCCGTTACCAGCGCCGGTGCGAGCGCTGCGGACGGGTCGTCGACTATGCGCACATCGACAAGGCCTGGGACAGCGGCGACAAGACGGTTGTCATCACCGACGAGGATCTGCGCACGCTGCCGGCCGGGAGAAGCCGCGAGATCGAGGTCGTCGAGTTCGTGCCGAGCGACCAGCTCGACCCGATCATGTTCGAGCGCAGCTATTTTCTCGAACCCTCCGGCTCACCCAAGGCCTACGTTCTACTGCGCGGCGCTCGACGCCACCGACCGCACCGCGATCGTGCGGTTCGCGCTGCGGCAGAAGACCCGACTCGGTGCCCTCCGGGTGCGCGGGGACGTGCTGCTGCTGCAGTCGCTGCTGTGGGGCGACGAGGTGCGGGCCGTTGAATTCCCGATGCTCCAGGAGTCGGTGCGCATCTCCGCCCAGGAGCTCGAGCTTTCGGCCGCACTGGTTGACTCCTTCGCCGCCGAGTTCTCGCCGCAGGATTTCCGGGACGACTACCAGGACCAGCTCCGCGAACTGCTCGAGGCGAAGCTCGCCGCGGGCGAAGCCCTCGACACCGAGCTCACCTTCGGCCGCGAACCCCGGGAAGGCGAGGAAGGCGGGGGAGAGGTGCTCGACCTGATGGAGGCCCTCCGCCGCAGCGTGGAGCGCAGCCGCGGCCAGGCGAAGCCGGGCGCGTCGGATAAATCCGAGAAACGCGCCGACAAGGGGCATAAACGGGTGTCGGGAAACTGACGAGGCCGCATTCCGGTTCGGCCGCCGCGTCGGTAGACTCGATGATTGTGACAGGGGCAGAGGGAACCGGCGTCAGCTCAAAGGTGATCACCCTGCCCAATCTGCTCAGCATGCTGCGCCTTGCGCTGGTGCCGGTCTTTCTGGTCGTGTTGGTGCGGGGAGAGGATGCCTGGGCGCTCCTGGTGCTGATGGTCGCCAGCCTCACCGATTTCCTCGACGGCTACCTGGCCCGAAGGTTCGGCCAGATTACGCGGCTCGGCCAGCTGCTCGACCCGGCCGCCGACCGGCTGTACATCTTCGCCGCCCTCCTCGGACTGGCCTGGCGCGACCTGATGCCCTGGTGGATCGTCCTGGTCATCGTGGGACGGGACGTGTTCCTGCTCGGACTCGGCGTCATCCTCGCGAATTACGGATTCGGGCCTCTGCCCGTTCACCAGCTCGGCAAGGTCGCGACCTTCTGCCTCTTCTACGCCCTGCCGATGATCATGCTGGGAGAGGCCTTCCCCACGGTGTCCTGGTGGTCGCTCCCGGTGGGCTGGGCCTTTGGCATCTGGGGAGCGTTTCTTTACTGGTGGGCAGGCATAATCTACGCCGTCGAGACCGTCCGGGTGATTCGCATTCCGCGGGCAATTCAGCCCGTTCCATCCGATACGCTGGAGGACCAGGAGGTGTACGGTGAACGATTCCAAAAAGACGAATGAACCCCAGCGCAAGGCCGCGCCCGATAACTATTCCAATACCGACACGACGATGACGTTCGGGCAGGAATTCGCGGCCCAGCTGGCATCACTCGACGGTGACGTCACGGCCGAAGAACAGGAAGCCATCGCGGCTCTGCCCTCCGGCTCGGCGCTGCTCGTTGTCCGGCGCGGCCCGAACGCCGGCGCTCGTTTCCTGTTGGATGCGGACGTGACCACTGTGGGCCGTCACCCCAATGCGGACATCTTCCTCGACGACGTCACGGTATCTCGTCAGCACGCGGAGTTCCTGCGCCACGAATCCAAGTTCGAGGTGAAAGACCTGGTGTCCCTCAACGGCACGTATTTCGACGGGGTCCGCATCGACACCGCGCTGTTGCACGACGGCGCCGAAGTCCAGGTCGGTAAGTTCCGGCTGACGTTCTACGCCTCGCGGCACGACCTCAAGCTTCAGGCGAGCGAGTAGTGCCCGCGTCCGCAGCCCAGGCCAGAGCGCCGGGCGCGACGTCACTGCTCAGCATCGGACAGGTGCTTGCCCGGCTCACGCCGGAATTTCCGGAACTGACCCCGTCCAAACTTCGGTTTCTGGAGGAACAGAGACTGGTCGCGCCGGCGCGCACGGAGTCTGGCTACCGCAAATTCTGCGCCGGTGACCTGGACCGGCTGCGCCTGGTCCTCTCCATGCAGCGCGATCACTACCTCCCCCTCAAGGTCATCCGGGGCTACCTGGCCGACCTTGACGCGGGCCTCTCGCCGACCCTGCCCGGCGGGGTGACGCCGGGACCGTCGATGCTGTCGATCGCCCGCCGGCTGGACCGCGACGAACTGCTGCGCGAAGCAGGGGCCTCCGCGATGCTGCTGCACGACGCCGTTTCCGCATCGATCATCCTGCCGGCCGACTTCTACGGCGACGACGCGCTCAGCGTGCTGCGGGCCCTGGTCGAACTGCAGCGCAGCGGAATCGAGCCCCGCCACCTGCGCGGATTCCGTGGCGCGGCCGAACGCGAGCTCGGCCTGATCGAGAGTGCCCTCGTGCCGCTCTCCCGCCGTAAAGACGCATCGAGCCGGGCTAAGGCCGCCGAAATGGCGGTCGAGATCGCCGGCCAGCTCGAAGTGATCCGCGGCAGTCTAATCCGTTCTGCCCTGGGGCGCCTGACCAAGTAGTCGAGCCCGACACGCCAATTTACTCGACCGGATGTCGTTGATCAGGACGGTCCGCCTCGGTAGCGTGGATGCAGCGATCATCCGTATCGCAGACCCACCTCCGAGAGGCCATCGTATGAGCGAGCTGAATCAGCGTGACGATGCCTCGCGCTACGGACTCGGCCTTCTCTTCACCGACGGAATGCCCGAGCTCGACGACAACCTCGGCTACCGTGGCGCCGTGGCGGCCCGGGCCGCCGGAATCAGCTACCGTCAGCTCGACTACTGGGCCCGCACCGACCTGGTCCAGCCCACCGTGCGCGGTGCTGCCGGCTCGGGTTCCCAGCGTCTCTACGGCTTCCGGGACATCCTGGTTCTCAAACTGGTCAAGCGGCTCCTCGACACCGGCATCTCCCTGCAGCAGATCCGCACCGCGGTGAACCAACTGCGCGAGTCGGGGGTCAGCGACCTCGCCCAGACCACCTTGATGAGCGACGGCGCCAGCGTCTACCTGTGCACCTCCGACGATGAGGTCATCGACCTCGTCAGCCGCGGTCAGGGCGTGTTCGGCATCGCCGTGGGCAAGGTGCTACGCGAGGTCGAAACGAGCCTGGTCGAACTGGAGACCCTTCCGATCGACCCGTCGGACGAGCTGTCCCTTCGCCGGGGCAGCCGCAAGGTCTCTTAGCGGAGCGTTCACACGCAGTCGACACGATCGGCTGACGCTGTGCGGCTGACACTATCCGGTCAACCTATCCGGTCAACGTTGTCCGGCTGACGCTCCCTGGCTAGTGCTGTTCCGCGTACTCGCCGATGCGGGCCGTGCGCAGCACGCGTTCGAGCAACTGATCGAAGTAGCGCGCCATTTCCTGGGCGCTGTCGCCGGGCCAGGTGTGCAGCGGCTTCGCTGCGCCCTGCGCCTGCTGAAGCGAGGTGCGTTCCGGCAGTTGCGGGCTGAGTACGAGCGGGCCGAACATGTCGCGGAGTTCCTTGATCCGGAACTGGTGCTCGAGAGACGCCACGCGGGCACGGTTGACGATGATACCGAGCGGCTGCAGACGAGGGCTGAGTCCGCGGCGGATCTCTTCGATCGCGCGCAGCGCCCGGTCGGCCGCGGCCACGGAGAACAGGCCGGGTTCGGTGACCACGGCAACGCGGTCACTGGCCGCCCACGCGGTGCGGGTAAGGGCGTTCAGCGACGGAGCACAGTCGATCAGAACCAGGTCGTAGTCCTTTTCGACCGTGGAGAGTGCCTCTTCGAGCTTCCAGATGTCGCGGATGCTCGGGTGCGGCCCGTCGAAATTAATGGCCGACGGGCTGCCGATCATCACGTCGATGGTGCCGGGGCGGCCGCGCGTCCAGCCGCTGGGAACGATGGCGGCGCGAACGATCTTCTCCTTGGGAGAGGCGAGCACATCGGCGATGTTGAGGTGGCCGGTGACCTCGATGTCCATTCCGGTTGACACATCCGACTGCGGATCAATGTCCACCACCAGGGTTCGCACGCCGCGGGCGAAGGCAGCGGACGCCAGACCCAGGGTTACCGTGGTCTTGCCTACTCCTCCCTTGAGGGAGCTAACGCTTAGTACGTGCACAAGTAGATACGTTACCTTCACTAGTCTTGGAGAACCTAACCGTCAGCTGTGCGCGACGTCACGCTTGAAAGGTCTGCATGTTTACGAAAATTCTTGTTGCCAACCGCGGGGAAATCGCGATCCGGGCTTTTCGGGCGGCTTATGAGCTGGGTGCCAAAACCGTGGCGGTGTTCCCTTTCGAGGACCGCAATTCGCTGCACCGCCTGAAGGCCGACGAGGCGTACCAGATCGGCGAACCGGGACACCCGGTGCGCGCCTATCTCACGGTGAGCGAGATCATCCGGGTGGCCAGGGAGAGCGGAGCCGATGCCATCTACCCCGGTTACGGCTTCCTTTCGGAGAACCCCGAGCTGGCCCTCGCGGCCCGCCAGGCCGGCATCACCTTCATCGGCCCGGGCGAGCACGTGCTCGAGATGGCCGGCAACAAGGTCACCGCGAAGGAGCACGCCATCGCGGCGGGCGTTCCGGTGCTGGGGTCCAGCGCGCCCTCACGCGACGTCGACGAGCTGATCGCCGCGGCCGACGATATCGGGTTCCCGATCTTCGCCAAGGCCGTCGCCGGCGGCGGCGGCCGCGGCATGCGCCGGGTGGCTCAGCTGAGCGATCTCCGCGGCTCCCTTGAGGAAGCCATGCGCGAGGCCAACAGCGCGTTCGGCGACGCGACCATGTTCCTCGAGCAGGCCGTACTGCGGCCGCGTCACATCGAGGTCCAGATCCTGGCCGATGCGTCCGGCGAGACCGTGCACCTGTTCGAACGCGACTGCTCCGTGCAGCGCCGCCATCAGAAAGTCATCGAGATCGCTCCGGCGCCGAACCTCTCTGACGAGATCCGCCAGCGTCTGTACGCCGATGCGGTCGCCTTCGCCCGCTCGATCGGCTACGTGAACGCGGGCACGGTCGAGTTCCTGCTCGACACGGTCGGCGAACGCGCCGGCCAGCACGTGTTCATCGAGATGAATCCGCGCATCCAGGTCGAGCACACCGTGACCGAAGAGGTGACGGATGTCGACCTCGTGCAGTCCCAGATCCGCATCGCCGCGGGCCAGACGCTCCGTGAGCTCGAACTCACGCAGGACAAGATCGTGTTGCGCGGGGCGGCCCTGCAGTGCCGCATCACCACCGAGGACCCGACCATGGGATTCCGCCCGGACACGGGCAAGATCACCACCTACCGCTCGCCCGGCGGCGCCGGCATCCGGCTCGACGGCGGCACAATCAACCCCGGTGCCCAGATCAGCCCGCACTTCGACTCGATGCTCGCCAAGCTCACCTGCCGGGGCCGGGACTTCCCGTCCGCCGTGACCCGATCCAAGCGCGCCCTGGCCGAGTTCCGTATCCGTGGCGTGTCCACGAACATCTCGTTCCTGCAGGCCGTGCTCGAGGACCCGGACTTCGCGTCCGGCAACCTGAGCACCTCCTTCATCGATGAGCGCCCGGAGCTGCTGCGCGGCCGCGCCTCCAAGGACCGCGGCACGAAGATCTTGAATTGGCTCGCCGACGTGACCGTCAACAAGCCCAACGGGGTGCCGCTGACCCTGCTGAACCCGGCCGAGAAGCTGCCGAAGCTCGATCTGTCCGAACCGGCTCCGGCCGGCTCCCGCCAACGGCTCCAGCTGCTCGGCCCGGCCGGCTTCGCCGCGGACCTGCGCGCGCAGACCGCCCTGGCCGTGACGGACACCACTTTCCGCGACGCCCACCAATCACTGTTGGCAACCCGGGTGCGCACCCGCGACCTCGTCGCCGTGGCCCCGTATGTGGCCCGGATGACCCCGGAGTTGCTGTCGATCGAGGCCTGGGGCGGCGCCACCTATGACGTGGCGCTGCGCTTCCTCGGCGAAGACCCCTGGGAACGACTGGCGTCGCTGCGAGAGGCCCTGCCGAACATCAACGTGCAGATGCTGCTTCGCGGCCGCAACACGGTCGGCTACACTCCGTACCCGACCGAGGTGACCGATGCGTTCGTGCGCGAGGCCGCCAAAACAGGCGTCGACATCTTCCGCATCTTCGACGCCCTCAACGACGTCTCGCAGATGCGCCCGGCCATCGACGCCGTGCTGGCGACGGGCTCCTCCATCGCCGAGGTCGCGCTCTGCTACACGGGCGATTTGCTCGACCCGGCCGAGAAGCTTTACACCCTGGACTACTACCTCCGGCTCGCGGAGCAGATCGTGGAGTCCGGCGCGCACATCCTCGCGATCAAGGACATGGCCGGCCTGCTGCGCCCCGCCGCGGCCGAGAAGCTCGTCACCGCCCTGCGGTCGCGCTTCGACCTCCCGGTGCACGTGCACACGCACGACACTCCGGGCGGCCAGCTCGCCACGCTGCTCGCGGCCAGCCGCGCCGGCGCCGACGCGGTCGACGTGGCCAGCGCCCCGATGGCCGGCACCACCAGCCAGCCGTCGGCGTCGTCCCTCGTCGCCGCGCTCGTCCACACCGAACGCGACACCGGGATATCCTTACAGGCCGTCTGCGACCTCGAGCCGTACTGGGAAGATGTACGCCGGGTCTACCATCCCTTCGAATCCGGTCTACGCGCGCCCACCGGCCGCGTCTACAAGCACGAGATCCCCGGCGGCCAGCTGTCCAACCTGCGTACGCAAGCGGTCGCGCTCGGCCTCGCCGACGACTTCGAACTGATCGAGGACATGTACGCCGCGGCCAACGACATCCTCGGCCGGGTACCGAAGGTGACGCCGTCCTCCAAGGTGGTCGGCGACCTCGCCCTCTACCTCGCCGCCGTGCGTGCCGACCCGGCCGACTTCGCTGAGAACCCGGGCAATTACGACGTGCCCGACTCCGTGATCGGCTTCATGGCGGGGGAGCTGGGCGACCTGCCCGGCGGCTGGCCCGAGCCCTTCCGCAGCAAGGTCCTCGCCGGGCGCAACGTCCGCGTCGGAATCACCGAGCTCACCCAGGAGGAACGCGAGGCCTTGGGCAGCGACGGCCTCACCTGCCGAATGATGCTGAACCAGCTGCTCTTCCCGGCGCCCACGCGCCAATTCGAGCAGATCCGGGAACTCTTCGGTGACCTGTCCGTGCTCGACACGGTGGACTACCTCAACGGTCTCCAGCAGGGCATTGAGCACGCGGTCGAGATCGACAAGGGCGTGCGCCTCTACGTCGGGCTTGAGGCCATCGGCGAGGCCGATGACAAGGGCATGCGCACCGTCATGACCACGCTGAACGGACAGCTCCGACCCGTGTTCGTGCGGGACCGCAACATCACGGTCAGCATCAAGGTCGCCGAAAAAGCGGATGCCAACCGGCCGGGCCAGATCGCCGCGCCGTTCTCCGGGGTAGTCACCCTCCAGGTCGAGGAGGGCGACACCGTCGAGGCCGGGCAGGCCGTCGCCTCGATCGAGGCCATGAAAATGGAGGCCGCGATCACCTCGCCCATCGCGGGAAACATCGAACGGGTGGCCGTGCCGCGAACCCAGCAGGTCGACGCGGGCGATCTGCTGGTGGTGGTGCGTCCACGCTAGGCTTGGTGCGATCTATCGACGAAGGGACTGATCTTTTTGTCAGATAAGCGCACAGGCGCCGAGGCGTCCGGTCCGGACGCCTCCATCGAGCCTCTCGCCGAGCCGGGAGACGAGTACCATAGCGAACTACCGCCGCACACGATCGTGAACCTGGCGGCGGCCCTGCCGGAGAACCTGAAACGCCCGGCTACGCACACGATCGAGATCAGCACCCCGGCCGTGGCGCGCGCCGATCGGTTGTCCGCAGCCGTCACGGGGGCGGCCCGCGCCCTCTCCGGTCCGGCCGTGAGCGACGCCGTTCCGCACACCCGCCGGGAGAGTCTGCGCCCCGCCGGCGGACCGGCCCCCGAGTCCGCCGCCATGCTCACGCCCGATCGGCTGCTGGCCGTCAACCGTCGCACCAAACCGCCGCCCCGCGGAGCCTGGAACAGTTTCGTCTACTCGGCGACCCTGCATTTGGTGAACCTCGGCGACTCGGCCACGGTGCGCGCCTCCAAACAACTCGACGCGCGCATCCGCAAGGATTTCGAGGGCGGCACCCGCTTCGTGCCGATCCTCACCCGCAAGGGCGGGGTCGGCAAGACGACCGTCACCGCACTGATCGGCATGGCCCTGGCCGATGCCCGCGAAGACCGCATCATCGCCGTCGACGCGAACCCCGACCGGGGCACCCTCTCCGAGCGGGTCACGAAACAGACCCGGTCCACCGTGCGCGACGTGGTCACGAAGGCCGCGTCCATCGGCGGCTATACCGATTTCTCGTCGCTGGTCTCCCGCGACGCGACCCGACTCGACATCCTCGCATCCGACACCGACCCGCTCCTCTCCGAGGCCTTCGACGAGAACGACTACAACGTCGTCGCCGACCTGGCGGCGCGGTACTACTCGATCATGCTCACGGACTGCGGCACCGGAATCGTGCACTCCGTCATGCGTGCCACGCTGCAGCGGGCCGATTCGATCGTCATCGTCTCCGGGGGCAGCATCGACGAGGCGCGGCTGGCGTCCGAAACGTTGACCTGGTTGGAAGCCAACGGCTACGGCGACCTGGTTCGCAACGCGGTCGTCGCGCTCAACACGGCGACACAGGGCACGAATCTGGTGAAGCTGGAAGAGATCGAATCGCATTTCCGCTCTCGGGTGCGGGAGATCGTGCGCATCCCCTGGGACCCGCAGCTCGCCGCGGGCAGCATCATCTCCTTCGACGATCTGAAGCCCATCACCCGGCTCGCGGCCCGCACCCTCGCGGCCGTCGTCGTGGAGGGTCTTCCGGCCGACCGCGGCGTCTAAACCGATCCGGTACCCCTGTACCCCCGCATCCATGACTTGGAGTCACCCTTGCCCGAGCGCCAGATCCGTCTCTTCGGAGATCCCGTCCTCAAAACCGTCTCCGACCCGATCGGCACGATCGACGCCCGGGTGCGGAGCCTGATCGAGGACTTGGTCGACAGTGTGCGACTGCCCGGCCGGGCCGGCGTCGCGGCCTCCCAGATCGGCGTGAATCTGCGCGCATTCAGTTTTAACGTCGATGGCGAGATCGGGTACATCCTCAACCCGGTCCTCGTGGAGGTCTCGGGGGAGCCCGAGCTCGTCGACGAGGGCTGCCTGTCGGTGCCGGGCCTCTGGTATCCCACGAAACGGTACCCGTTCGCCCGGGTGACCGGCATCGACGTCGACGGCACGGCGGTCGAACTCTCCGGGTCCGGGATCATGGCCCAGGCCCTGCAGCACGAGACCGACCACCTCGACGGTTTGCTCTACCTGGACCGCCTCGACAAGGAGAACCGGCGGGCCGCCATGAAAGAGGTCCGCGCGTCGAGCTGGTTCTGACCCCAGTCGTTCGGGTCCGAGGCCCTAAAGGGCCTCCGCCCCCCCCACGAATTCGACGGAGATTTTGCCGGAAACGTCCCCCAACGTGCAGAAACGGCAGTTCTACGGCAGAATCTCCGTCGAATTGGTTCGACGCTGGGCACGGCGCTGGGGCTCCCTTATCTACTGGTTCCGACCCAGGCGGCCGGACGACGCGAAACAGGTCCCGTCGCCACTGTGACGACGGGACCTGTTTTGGTCGTCGCGGGGAGTGCTAGCTGCTGACCGGGTTCGTCCCGGTCACCGGGGCGCCCAGGTACATCGCCTCGATCTGATCGGCGTAGTCCCGCAGGATGATGTCCCGTTTGATGCTCAGCTTCGGGGTCAGGTACCCGGCGGCTTCGGTCAGCTCGGTCGTCAGCACCGTGAACTTGCGGATCGACTCCGCCCGCGATACGTGGTCGTTGGCGTGGTCGATGGCGCGCTGCACCTCGGCGAGAACCTTCGCGTTGACGGATGCCTCGGCCAGCGTCATTCCCGCGTCCTCGCCGTTGTTGTTCAACCAGACCGCGAGCATGTCGGGGTCGAGCGTGACCAGGGCGGCGATGAACGGCTTGCGATCGCCGACGACGACCACCTGGCCGATCAGCGGGTTGGACCGGATCGGGTCTTCCAGCGCCGCCGGGGCGACGTTCTTGCCGCCGGCCGTGACGATGATCTCCTTCTTGCGCCCGGTGATGGTGAGGAAGCCGTCGCTGTCCATGGCGCCGATGTCACCGGTGCGGAGCCATCCGTCGTGGAAGGTGGCCGCGGTGGCCACGGGATTCTTCCAGTACTCCGTGAAGACGTTGACGCCTTTGACCTCGATTTCGCCGTCGTCCAGGACGCGCACCGAGACGCCGGGAAGCGGTGGGCCTACGGTGCCGATCTTGAACTTGGTGGCCAGACCCACGGTGGTCGGCGCGGTTGTCTCGGTAAGGCCGTAGCCCTCCAGGATCTTGATGCCGAGGCTGTGGTAGAAGTGACCCAGGTGCATGCCGAGTGGAGCCGAACCGGAGACGGCGTACTTCACGTTGCCACCCATGGCCGCGCGCAGCTTGCTGTAGACCAGACGGTCGAAGAGCGTGAACTTGAGCTTGAGCATCAGCGGAACGCTCTTGCCCTGATCGACCAGCATCGAGTGGTCAACGGCAACCTGGGCGGCCGTCTCGAAGATCTTGCCTCGGCCGGCGGCCAGCGCCTTCTGCTCGGCGGAGTTGTAGACCTTCTCGAACACCCGCGGCACTGCGAGCAGGAAAGTGGGTTTGAAGGTGCCGAGCGATTCGAGCAGCTTCCGGGTATCGGGCTGGTGACCGACGCGCACACCGGCGTGCACGCAGAGAACCGAGATGAACCGGGCGAAAACGTGCGCGGTGGTGATGAACAGCAGCGTGGAAGCGCCGTTCGCGTCGGTGAGCACCTCTTTCAGCGCCACCGCCGAGTTGCGCGACGTCTCGACGAAGTTGGAGTGGGTGAGCACGCAGCCCTTGGGACGGCCGGTGGAACCCGAGGTGTAGATCAGGGTGGCGATGTCCGAACCCACGGCCAGCGAGCGACGCCGCTCGATTTCGGCATCCGGCACGTCGACCCCGGAGGCCGCGAGCTTGTCGAGGTCACCGAGGTCGATCTGCCAGACCTTCTGCACGCTGCCGAGCTCGGGGTGCACCTCGTCGAAGCGGGAAAAGTGCTCGGCGGTCTCGACGATCACCGCCACGGCGTCGGAGTCACCCAGGATCCACTGGATCTGGATGGGCGAGCTGGTCTCGTAAACGGGGACCAGCACGGCACCGGCGAACCAGGTGGCGAAGTCGATCAGCGTCCACTCATACCGGGTCTTGCACATCAAGCCGATTTTGTCTCCGGGCTGGATTCCTGCCGTGACGAGCCCCTTGGCCAGCGCGACGACCTGGGCATGAAACTCCGTGGTGGTGACGGGGGACCAAGCTCCGTTTCTCGGCAGTGAGAACAACACGGAGTCGGGCGTCGCCTTGAGGCGTTCGACCAGGAGATCGGTGACATTGGCTTGTGGGTCTGCGGGAACGATGGCGGGCAGATCGTACTGTTTCACGGTAGCTCCTCTGGTACCGGGCGGGCGATTTGCCTCACTCTATCCACGTCACTTCGTGGAAGCAGCCGTTTCGCCTGGCCGTGTCTTGGTTCACTACACTCTAGGGGGACGCACCGGCTTCGTTGTCTCGCCCCGCAGAGCGCCCCACTTTATCCATCGACGAAAGAAGTCCTCTGTGCACGCCATTGGTATCGACATCGGCGGCACCAAAATCGCCGCGGCCCTGGTCGACGAATCCGGAACGATCATCCGCTCGGATCGACGCCCGACCACCGCGAGCGATCCTCGCGGGATCGAAGACGCCGTCGTCGACATGATCACGGAGCTCTCGGAGGGCGAGGAGGTCGTCGCCGCCGGGATCGCCGCGGCCGGCTTCATCGACGCCGCCCAGTCCACCGTTTACTACGGGCCCAACGTCAACTGGCGCCACGAGCCACTTCGGGCCACTCTCGAGGCGCGGCTCGACCTGCCCATCCTGATCGAGAACGACGCGAACGCCGCGGGCTGGGCGGAATTCACCTTCGGCGCCGGCCGGGGCTACACCGACATGGTCACCCTCACCATCGGCACCGGAGTGGGCGGAGCTATCGTCGCCGACAACCGTCTCTTCCGCGGTGGCTTCGGCTGTGCCGCCGAGCTCGGGCATCTGCGCGTGGTGCCCGGCGGTCGCCTCTGCGGCTGCGGCGCCCACGGCTGCATCGAACAGTACGGTTCGGGTCGCGCCCTGCTTCGAATTGCCACCGAGCTGGCGGATGCCGGCGGAATCGGCCTCGGCCTCGCGGCCGCCCGTGAGCGCAAGGGCAAGCTGACCGGCAAAGAGGTCGGCCGGCTGATCCAGGACGGTGACAACGGCGCCTTGGCCGCCCTGAGGCAGTTGGGCGGCTCGCTCGGGCAGGCCTGCGCAAGCCTGGCGGCCGTACTTGACCCGCAGATCTTCGTCTTCGGCGGGGGCGTCGCCGCTGCCGGTGAACTGCTGCTCGAGCCCATCCGCGCCGCGTACCTCGAAAATCTGCCGGCCAGGGGCTTCCACCCGGAGGCCGAATTCGCCATCGCGCAGCTCGTCAACGACGCCGGTGTCGTCGGTGCGGCCGACCTGGCGCGGAAACACGTTTTCGCGCAGTAGGCTTTCCGGGTTACCGAGGGAGCAACGATGTTCTACTGGCTCATGAAAAACATTGTCATCGGCCCTCTGCTGCTGGCTATCTTCCGGCCCTGGGTGGTCGGGCTCGAGAACATCCCCAAAGAGGGCGGTGTGATCCTCGCGAGCAATCACCTGTCGTTCATCGACTCGGTGTTCCTGCCGCTGGTCGTTCCGCGTCGCGTCGTCTTCCTCGCAAAGAGTGAGTACTTCACGGGCAAGGGGCTCAAGGGCTGGGCGACACGCCAGTTCTTCAAGGCCACCGGCCAGCTGCCGATCGACCGGTCGGGTGGCAAGGCATCCGAGGATTCCCTCAACACCGGCCTGCGCGTCCTGGGTGCCGGCGGCGTGCTCGGCATCTACCCTGAGGGCACCCGCAGTCCCGACGCGAAGATGTACCGGGGCCGCACCGGCGTGGCGCGGATGGTGCTCGAGGCCGAGGTCCCGGTCATCCCTGTGGCCATGATCGACACTGAGAAGGCCATGCCGACGGGCACCCGCATCCCGAAGGTGCGCCGGATCGGCATCGTGATCGGCGAACCCCTCGACTTCAGCCGCTTCGACGGCATGGAGGGCGACCGGTTCGTGCTCCGGTCCGTGACCGACGAGCTGATGTACGAGCTGCAAGCCCTCAGCCGGCAGGAGTATGTGGACGTCTACGCGACCAGCGTGAAAGAAAAGCGGGCCAGCCTGACCCGATAGAATCAGACGGTTGCCCAGGGGCCGACAGACCCCGACCCGATAGCCCGGCCCGCAATATTTTTCTTGCCGGACCAGACAAAAAAGGAATAGTCCCGTGGTAGACCCCACCGAACCAGTCGTGCTCGCAGATCGATCTGTGGTTGCCGGCCTGGACTATTGGCGCACCCTCCCGATCAAGCAGCAGCCGACCTGGCCCGACGCGGATGCGGTTGCCGCGGCATCTGCCGAACTCTCCACGCAGCCGCCGCTCGTCTTCGCCGGCGAGGTCGACATCCTACGGAACCGGCTCGCCGAGGCCGCCGGCGGCCATGCCTTCCTGCTGCAGGGCGGGGACTGCGCCGAGACGTTCAGCGGCGCCACCGCGGAGCAGATCCGCAACCGGGTCAAGACCGTGCTGCAGATGGCCGTCGTGTTGACGTACGGCGCGTCGATGCCCGTGATCAAGATGGGCCGGATGGCCGGCCAGTTCGCCAAGCCACGCTCCAGCGATTTCGAGACCCGGGGTGGCGTCACCCTGCCGGCTTACCGCGGCGATATCGTCAACGGTTACGATTTCACACCCGAATCGCGCGAGGCCGACCCGGCCCGCCTGGTCAAGGGCTACCACACCGCCGCCTCCACCCTCAACCTGATCCGTGCCTTCACGCAGGGCGGTTTCGCCGACCTGCGCCAGGTGCACAGCTGGAACCAGGGCTTCGCCGCCAACCCGGCCAACCAGCGCTACGAGAAGGTGGCCAAGGAGATCGACCGCGCGATCAAGTTCATGATCGCGTGCGGCGCCGACTTTGAAGCCATGCGTCGGACGGAGTTCTACACCAGCCACGAGGGTCTGCTGATGGACTACGAGCGTCCGATGACCCGGATCGATTCCCGCACGGGCACGCCGTACAACACCTCCGCGCACTTCATCTGGATCGGGGAGCGCACCCGTGACCTTGACGGTGCGCACGTCGACTTCCTCTCCCGGGTGCGCAACCCGATCGGGGTCAAGCTCGGCCCGAGCACGTCAACCGACGACATGCTGCGCCTGGTCGACAAGCTCGACCCGAACCGCGAACCCGGTCGTCTCACGTTCATCACCCGGATGGGTGCGGGCAAGGTGCGCAGCGCCCTGCCGCCGCTGCTGGAGGCGATCAAGGCCAGTGAGGCCAAGCCGCTCTGGGTCACCGACCCGATGCACGGCAACGGTGTGACCACGCCCACCGGGTACAAGACCCGTCGTTTCGACGACGTCGTCGACGAGGTGCGCGGCTTCTTCGAGGCGCACCGCAGCGTCGGCACACACCCGGGCGGCGTTCACGTCGAACTTACCGGCGACGACGTCACGGAGTGCCTGGGTGGTTCCGAGCACATCGACGAGGCCGCGCTGGCGACCCGCTATGAGTCGCTCTGCGACCCGCGCCTGAATCACATGCAGTCGCTCGAGCTCGCCTTCCTGGTTGCCGAGGAGCTTGCCGCTCGCTAACCCGGCCCCGGGTGCCCGCTCCGGCATGGGAACCGCCGGGTACGGCCGGCCCGGCCGGGGTGGCTGTCTAGCCGAACGGGTTCGTCGGCTTGAGGGTGATGGTGCTGTTCTTGGGCGCGGCGGTGCCGGCTTCGGGATTCGTCGATGCGACGCTCAGGAGCGGTGCGATGGCATCCGCGCCGAGATTGTAGCTCAGCTTGAATCCCAGGTCGGTGAGCACCTGCTTGCCCTCGTTCCACGGGAGGCCGACGATGTTGGGCACCGTGACGGGTGCCGGGCCGAGGGAAGTAGTGAGTGCATACGTGTCGCCGGTGCGCACGGGACCTTCGTTCACGGGGGCCGCGCTCACGACGTCTCCCTCGGCGATCGACTCACTGTAGATCTCGTCGCCGGGGGTGACGAGCAGCCCCTTCTCCGCCAGGATCGCGGTGGCGTCCTTGACGGATTCGCCGGACACGTCCGGTACGGGGCCGAGTGAGAGAACCAGATTGACTTTCATGCCCACGAAGTAGTCCCCACCCTGGGAGACGTCCCCGGCGTCGGATTCGCGGCTCGCGGAGATGACCAGGCCCGATTCCACGGTGTCGTCGAAGAGGGAATCGGTCGCCCCGATGCCTGCCTTCAGCTCCGTGACGGCGGAGGTCGCAGCATCGGCCGTCAATCCCGCCAGCACGGGCAGAACGATCGGCTGCGGGCCCTGGGATACACGCAGCGTCACCGTGCTGCCCTTCGCCACGCGGGTGCCCGAATCCGGGTTGGTGCTGGAGACGAGGCCGGCGGGGATGGTGCCGCTGAACTCGGTGCCGAGCGCCGCCTCCAGCCCGAGCCCGGTGAGCTGGGCGGTCGCGTCGTCGGGGGACACCGAGACGAGGGCGGGAATCGGGACCTCTGAGCCGGGGCCGTTGCCGAAGAACCAGCCGGTTCCGCCGGCAAGGGCTGCCAGCATGAGCACCAGCGCGAAGAGCCAGAAGCCGCGGAACTTGCGTGTGCGGGCCTTGTCGGCCAGGAGAATGGTGGTGGCGGGTGCCGAGGCAGAAGCCGCCGTGGCCACGCCGGCCACCGCCGGGGCGAGCGGGGCACCGCCGAGGATCTGGGTGTCCGCGTCGGCCACCGCTGCGGTCACGCCGCCGGGCAGCACCATGGTCGCGGATTGTCCGGTCGCCGGGGAGGTCGGGCGCACGAGCTTGTCGAGGTCGAGCAGTTGATCGAGCATGACACGTGCGTCCCGGGGGCGCTGCTCCGGGTCGCGGGCGGTGGCCCAGAGCACCAGTTCGTCGAGCTCGTGCGGAATCGCGGGTATCCGCGCGCTAGGCATGGGCACGTTGTCGTTCGCGTGCTGGTAGGCGATCTGCATGGGCGCTTCGCCGACATAGGGCTGCTCGCCGGTAAGCATCTCGTAGGTCATGATGCCGAGCGCGTAGATGTCGCTGCGGGCATCCGCGATGCCCCGCGTGACGAGTTCGGGGGAGAGGTAGGCGATCGTGCCGAGCAGGGCCTGCCCGGTGGCCGTGTTGTTGTTGACGGCCCGGGCGAGTCCGAAGTCGCCGATCTTGATGCGGCCGTCGTCGGCCAGGAGAACGTTCTCCGGCTTGAGATCGCGATGCACGATTCCTGCTTTGTGCGCGGCGGCGAGGCCCGAGAGCACCGCCTCGAGGATGTCCATCGTCTGCTCACTGGTGAGCCGGCCGTAGTCCTTGAGCAGGTCGCGCAGAGTGATGCCGGGCAGGTATTCCATGACCAGATAGGCCATATCGGCATCCTGGCCCTGGTCGTAGACGTTGACCACGTTCGGGTGCGCGAGCCGGGCGGCCGAGCGGGCCTCCTGCACGAACCGGGCCTTGAACGTGTTGTCGTCGGCGAGGTGCCCGTGCATGATCTTGATGGCGACCCGGCGTTCGAGGCGCAGGTCGGTCGCGAGGTACACGGTGGCCATGCCACCGCGGGCGATCCGTGAGCGCACCTGATAGCGGCCGTCTATCAGACGACCGACCATGGGATCGGCAGAGGTATCGCTCACTAGTCGAGTCTAGGGATTGCGAAGCCGTTCCCTGTGCCGGAACACTCGCAAGTCAGGGTTTTCAAGCCTGAGCGGATGCGAGCTGCAGGTCAGCCGAGATCGGCCAGCCAGGCCCGGGCCGATGTTTCCCACTTCGCGTAGTGGTTCGGGTGAGCCGAGATCTGCACGGTCTGCGCGGCCTCGGTCACGGTCATCGACTCCCAGCCGGGGATGTCGAGCAGTCCGCGCGTGATGCCGGGGTTGGGGTTCACGGGGCCGCCGAAGAAGGCGAGGCTGGCCCGCTCCGGGTCGAGCACCTGCTCGGGGGTTCCCCAGCCGAAACTGGGGCGTTGCTGGAAGAGGCCGAGGGAGTCGCGGTCGCCGTACTGCACGTTGCGCAGCCCGGATTCCTGGGCCGCGGCGGCCAGGGCGATCACGATTGCGGAGTCGCCGGCACCCGCGCGGCGACCGCTCGCGATAATGATTTCGGCGTACCGGCGCATGTCCTCGCTGAGCGGCGTGACCTCGCCGGGCGCTGCAGACGGCGCAGGGGCGGCCTCCTCGATGAGGATCGCCGATTCCATCGCCGGCGCCGCGGGAACGGAGCCGGACGGGATCGACAGGACCTGGCCGGGGTAGATGATGCTGGACCAGCCGAGGCCGTTGGCGTCGAGAACGGATTGCACCGAGACGCCCGCCGCGGCCGCGAGGGCTCCGATGGTCTCGCCGGCGGCGATCGTGTGCGTGCCGGAAGCATTCAGCGGGGCGAAGGCTGCGGCCGGCGCGGCCGAGACCGGCGCGGCACCGTCGCCCGGCGGCAGCACGACGGCCTGCCCGGGGAAGATGATGCTGCCCGCGTCGAGCCCGTTCACGCGGAGCAGGGCCTCGAGGGAGAGCCCGTGCGCGACGGCAACGCCGGAAAGCGTGTCCCCGCTCTGGATCAGGTACCGCGAGATCTCGGCGGCGACGGGCGCCGGAGCCGGAGCGGACGGCTGCGCCAGACCGGCCAGGGTCAGCATCTGGCCCGGGAAGATCACCGCGGACCAGCCAAGGCCGTTGAGGGCGAGCACGGATGCGGTGGAGAGACCGAATCGTCCGGCCACGCTGCTCACGGTGTCGCCTTCGACGACCTGGTACTGGGTCGGCGCCGCGACGGCGGCGATACTCTGCCGACCTGCGCCGGCGGGCACCGCGGTCGGCAGGATGCTCTTGCTCTTGAGCGGCTTCTTCGCGATGGTGGCGGCATCCGCCGGCGACGCCAGGTTCAGGCTGATCGCGATCGTGCTGATCACCACGAGCGGGACGGTGACCAGGATGCCCAGACCCCGTCGTTCGGTGGCGTGCCGGTGGTGGCCCGCACCGGGCGTCGAAGAATTCGCGTCGCTGGTGCTGCTGGCTGGACTGTTCCTGCTGGCTGGTGCCGACATTCCGCTCCCGTCGATTGCGTGCGACAGCGGTGCTGGCACAGCATTGCCCAGTCAATCAGGTTGGCCCCCATTCTGGGCATCAACACGCGCGTTTGCGCCATGAGAGTTTGTCCGCCCCGTCGAATCATGGGAGGCTTGATGAGTGACCGAATCGTTCTCAGATCAAGAGTGGCTGTCCATCGCCGACCTCGTCCGGGTGCTCGGCGTCAGCCAGAGCCGCGTGCGTCAGCTGATCGACGACAAGCAGCTGCTCGCCATGCGCCGTGACAACGGCCCCTTGCAGATTCCCGCCGCGTTCATCAGGGACGGCGCCCCGCTGCCCGAGCTGCGCGGCACGCTGATCGTGCTCTCCGACGACGGCTTCAGTGACGAGCAGGCGATGCGCTGGCTCCTTGAGGTCGACGGCAGCCTCGGCGTTCCCCCGGTCCAGGCGCTGCTTGCCGGCCGTAAGGCCGAAGTGCGCCGGGTCGCCCAGGCGCTCGCCTGACTTTTCCGCGCTCCTAGAACGCCCGGCGGGTCACCGTCTCGGCCAGCTCCATCAGCCGCGTCGTGACCGCGCCGCTGATCGGTGATCCCTTGAGAGCTGCGAGGGCCTCGGCGACGTTCGAGTCGATGAGCGCCTCGATCCGCTCGACGGCGCCGCTGTCGACGATGGCGCGCTGCAACATCCCGATCTGTGCTTCCGTCAGCAGCGGGTCGCCGAGGAGCGCGTCCAGGTTCTCGCGGGCCGTGTCCGTCAGGTTCTCGCGCGCCAGAGCGACCAGTACAGTGCGTTTGCCCTCGCGGAGGTCGTCACCGCTCGGTTTGCCGGTGACAGAGGCGTCGCCGAACACCCCGAGCAGGTCGTCCCGAAGTTGGAATGCGATGCCTAGCGGCAGTCCGAAGGCACGCAGGGCGTCGAGGTGGTCCGGGCCGGCGCCGGCCAGGGCTGCGCCGATCACGAGCGGCGCCTGCACGCTGTACTTGGCCGACTTGAAGACGATGACCCGCAGCGCCCGGTCGAAGAGTTCTGTTTCGGGCTGGGAGAACCAGGCGCGTTCTTCGAAGATGTCGAGGTACTGGCCCACAGTGACCTCGGTGCGCATCCGGTTGAATTCTATCCGTGCCCGGGCCGCGGCCGACGCGTCGGCCGCTGCCGCGAGCCCCTCGTCGAGCAGCTCATCGCTCCAGCCCAGCAAGAGGTCGCCGAGAAGGATTCCGGCGGCCCGGCCGAACGCGACCTGGCTGCCTGCCCATCCGCTTTGGCCGTGCATGCCCTCGAAGAGTTTGTGGGCGGAGGCCGCGCCGCGTCGGGTATCCGAATTATCGATGATGTCGTCGTGGACGAGTGCTGCCGCATGGAAGATTTCCAGGGCCGCCGCCGCGGAGATGACCGGCACCAGCGCGGTCAGGGCGTGGTCGGAATCCCCGTTCGCACCAGTGGATCCGCCTGTGCCGACGCTCTGCCAGCCCCAGTAGCAGAACAGCGCCCGGAAGCGTTTGCCACCGCTGAGAAACTGCCGTGAGAACTCCACCAGCGGCGTGAGATCGGAGCTGATGGTAGTCACAATTGGTAAACGGGTTTCGAGGAATTCGTCGATGCGAGAATGAACCAGATCGATCAGATGATTGCTTTGCGCCACTTGCCTAGCCTAGCCATCACGGCGGGGTTAGAATCGGTGAAGCACAGCGCGATCCCAAACAGGAGGAATGAGATGCCGCTTTCGGAACAAGAGCAGCGACTCCTCGAAGAAATGGAGCGCGGCCTCTACCACAATGACGCCGATTTCGTGGCGACCGTCGGAGGCAGCAGCCTCCGGCCCGACTACCGCTCGATTTCCATCGGGGTTCTGGCCGCGGTTGCCGGCATCGGTGCTCTCATCGCCGGCGTGGCCATCCAGCAGCTCTGGCTCGGTGTCCTCGGCTTCATCATCATGTTCGCCGGGGTGTTGTTCGCGACCACGCCCAGCAAGTCCGCCCGGCGGATGTCCGCATCCGCTCCGCGCTCCCGTCCGAACCAGCAGCAGCGGTCGTCTCAGCGCGGTTTCATGGATCGCATGAACGAACGCTGGGATCGTCGCCAGGACGGCCAGCAGTAACCTTCTCACCACCGCTCGACTGCACTTCCGCTCCACCGCACCTCGCAGACAGGGCCGATCATCCGATCGGCCCTTTTTTTGTGCCCGAAAACGGCGCGAAATGAAACCCGGCCTTGAATTTCCCTCCACTCCGCTTTCCTCCGTTTTCATGCGGATCAGTAGGGTGAATTTCTCCAATATTTGCGCGTTTATTCTGTTTGGTGGATCAAAGTGGAGTAAAGTGGAGCAAGATCTGGACCGTGACCGGATGAGAGGGGGGATGAATGTTCTTTGGCACGTACGCCCCCAAGCTCGACGAAAAAGGCCGCATCATCCTTCCCGCAAAATTCCGGGACGAGCTGTCTCCCGGGATCGTCATGACCCGAGGCCAGGAGAACTGCCTCTACGTGTTCACGACCCGGGAGTTCGAGGCGTACTACGCGAAGATCTCCCAGGCGCCGCTCACGGACCAGAGCGGGCGCTCCTTCAGTCGCATGATGTTCTCCGGCGCGAGCGCAGAGCAGCCCGACAAGCAGAACCGGGTGACCATCCCCGCGAACCTGCGCGCCTGGGCCGGGCTCGACCGGGACCTCACCGTGATCGGCGCCGGCAACCGGGTAGAGATCTGGGACACCGCCGCCTGGGACGCGTACCTCTCCGAACAGGAAGAACCATTCGCGAACATCACGGAGGAGGTGATTCCGGGACTCATCTAGCTCCTGACGCCTGACTCCCAGCCGTTCTGCCTGACACACTTCCCCGGTGGCAGAGACGAATGGATGGGGATCAGGAATCAGGAACCACCCGGGACTATGGCCATCAACGATATCCACACCCCAGTTCTGCTCGACCGCTGCGTCGAGCTGCTCGCACCGGCACTGGAACGACCCGGCGCCGTGCTCGTCGACGCCACTCTCGGCATGGGCGGGCACGCCGAGGCGTTCCTGCAGCGGTTCCCCGGGCTCGTCCTGGTCGGACTCGACCGGGATCTCGACGCCCTCGCGATCGCCGAGGAGCGGCTGAAGCCGTTCCGCGACCGGGTTCACCTCGTGCACACCGTCTACGACGGTATTCAGGACGCGCTGGCCGGCCTCGGCATCCGCGAGGTGTCCGGCGTGCTCTTCGACCTCGGCGTGTCCTCGCTCCAGCTCGACCGGGTCGAGCGTGGTTTCTCCTACTCCAAGGACGCGCCGCTGGACATGCGCATGGACAACACCAGCGACCTGACGGCCGAGCGCATCGTGGCCACGTACAGCGAGCAGGAGCTGCGCCGGATCTTCCACGAGTACGGCGAGGAGAAGCTGGCGGCACGCTACGCCAAGGCCATCGTCGAGGCCAGGGAGACCACCCCGTTCGTGCGGTCGGCCCAGCTGGTCTCCGTGATCACCGCCGTCACACCGGTTGTTGTTCAGCGCGCCGGACACCCCGCGAAGCGGGTCTTCCAGGCGCTGCGCATCGAGGTCAACCAGGAACTCGCCGTGCTCGAGCGCGCCATTCCCTCAGCGCTCGATTCGGTCGCGGTCGGTGGGCGCATCGTCGTCATGGCCTACCAGTCCCTCGAGGACCGGATCGTGAAGAAGTCCCTGGCAAAGGCATCCGGCTCCACCGCCCCTGCCGGATTGCCGATCGAACTTCCCGAACACAAACCACTGTTCAAGCTTGTGATCCGAGGGGCCGAATTGGCCTCGGACGAAGAAAAGGCGAGAAACCCGCGCGCAACGCCGGTTCGCCTTCGCGCCGCCGAGCGACTGAGGAGAGCCGCATGAGTGACAACCTCGCACGCGCACCACGACCCAACTGGGAGAGCACCCCCGACACCGCTTCGGTGCCGGAGCCTCGCCACATCGAGATCGTCTCGCCGCGCAGCCAGCGTCACGCGCGTCCGAAGATCGTCTACGCACTCTCGGCCGTCACCGGCGTGGCTGCCATCGTGCTCGCTCAGCTGCTGCTGAGCGTCGGGATCTCCCAGTCCGCCTACGAGGTGTCCCGGCTGCAGGCCAGCCAGGTCGAACTCGGGCGCACGGCGGAGAGCGTCACCGAGGACCTCGTGCGGGTCTCGTCCCCGCAGAGCCTGGCCGCGAACGCGGAAGCACTCGGCATGGTCAGCAACTCCAACCCGGTGTACCTCCGCCTGTCCGACGCCGCCGTTCTCGGAGCGCCCGCCTCCGCCAGCGGAAGCTCGGCCGGTACGGCGAGCCTGGTGCCCAACTCGCTCCTCGTCGGCGTACCTTTGGTCACGGAACTGCCGCAGACCACCGGTCAGGGAGCCAGCCTCGGCGGTTCACCGGCCGAGGGCCCCGCGGCGGTCGCCCCGGTTGCCCCGGCAGCCGAACCCAACGCTCTGCCGACGCCCACGACCCGCTAGCCCGCCCCGGTTCGCCCGTCTCGCGAGGGACGTCCCGCCCGCCTCCCGTTAGTTTCGTTCCCAGAACGCGCCCAACCCGCGGCCCCGGCCGCAGTAAGGAATCGCAGGTGGCGAGCAGCTCCCGGTCCAGCAGGCGGCGCAGTGCCGCGACGATCCTGATCCTGCTCGTGTTCGTGGCCGTATTCGTGGTCAGGCTCGTCGACATCCAGGTCGTGCGCGCCGAGACGCTCAGCGCCGACTCGCTGGGCAACCGGTCGGTCGAGCAGCCCGTCTACGGAGCCCGCGGAGACATCGTCGACACGAACGGGGTTGTCCTGGCCGGCACGGTCATGCGGTACGACATCACCCTGTCTCCGCGGAACGCCGCGGAATTCGACCGCACCACCGACGATGGGGACGTGACCGTGACGGTCGCGCAGGCGGCCGCGGAGGTGGGCGCCCTCACCGGGCAGACCGGCGACGAGATCCTCCAGATCATCTCCGGCTCCCTGGCCGCCGACAAGGACTCCGACTACGCCGTCGTCGTGCGGGCCGTGGACGTCTCGGTGTTCCGGGCCATCGACAAGCTCGACATCCCGTGGATGTACGCCGAGAAGAACCCGGGCCGGGTCTACCCGGATGGCGCCGTGGCCGGCAACCTGGTCGGATTCGTCTCCTCCGGGGGAGAGGCTCAGGCCGGCATCGAGCTCGGGCAGGACGCCTGCCTCGCGAGCACCAACGGCACGGAGACCTATGAGAAGGGAGCGGATGGCGTGCGCCTGCCCCAGAGCACCGTCACCACGGTCCGGGCCAAGGACGGCGGCGACGTCGTCACGACCATCGACTCCGACCTGCAATGGTTCGTGCAGCAGGTGCTGGCCGAACAGGCCGTCGCCACAGGCGCGGCCTGGGGCAACGTGGTGGTGCAGGAGGTGAAGACCGGGAAGCTCGTCGCGGTCGCCGACTACCCGTCGGTCGACCCCAACAACGTCAACGGCACCCCCGACGCTGAGGACCGCGGCTCCCGGGCCTTCACCGCCCCCTTCGAGCCCGGTTCTACGTACAAGGCGCTGACCACGGCATCCGTTCTCGACGCGGGGGCCGCCACCCCGCTGAGCCGGGTCGTCGCGCCCTACCGGTACCTGCCGCCCAACGGTGCCAACGTGAACGATAGCTCAAACCACGCCGACCTGAACCTCACCCTCACGGGCGTGATGATCGAGTCTTCGAACACGGGCATGTCGAAGTTCGGCGAGTTGATCAGTGACCAGCAGCGCTACGACTATATGAGTAAGTTCGGTGTGGGCTCGGCCTCGGAGTCCGGTTTCCTCGCCGAGGAATCCGGCACCCTGCGCCCCTTCGAAGATTGGGACAACCAGACCAAGTACGCGACCATGTTCGGTCAGGGGCTCACCACCACGGCCATCCAGGTCTCCAGTATCTACCAGACCCTGGCCAACAACGGCGTGCGGATGCCCGTGCAACTGGTCGCAGGCTGCCGCCACGCTGACGGCAGCATGACCGACGTGCCCGAAGCGGTCGGTACTCCGGTCGTGTCGGCCGCCGCCGCCCGGGAGACCGCAGACATCCTCGAGATGGTCTACCAGAAGGCCTGGCTGGCCAGGACGTGGGAGATTCCGGGCTACCGGGTGGGCGCGAAGACCGGGACGGCGCAGATGCCCGATGGTCGGGGTGGGTACACCAAGGGGTACCTGGTGTCGGTCTCCGGCTTCGCTCCGGGCGACGATCCGCAGTATGTCGTTTCGGTCAGCCTCGCCGACCCTGTTAAACTGAACTCTTCCGCGGCATCTGCTCCGATCTTTCAAGAGGTCATGAGTCAGGTGCTGAAGAAGTACCGGGCAGTCCCCTCGGGCGCCACCGCGCCTGCCCTTCCCGGTACCTGGTAAGAAAGCGAGCCCCGTGACCGAATTGGCACCCTCGGCTCTCCGTCCTCAGCATCCGGTCCCCAGATCGTTGTCGGGACTGGTCGATGAATTCGAACTGTATGTGCACGGCGATGTCGATGGCCTCGAGGTCACCGGCGTGAGCCTGAGCTCCCGAACCGTTCAGCCTGGAGACCTCTATGTCGGCGTTCCCGGGCGCGCGAGTCATGGCGCGTCCTACGCCGCCGGCGCCCGCGAGTCCGGTGCGGTCGCGATTTTGACCGATGAGGCCGGGGCGGTGCTGGCCGCCGACAGCGGCCTGCCGATCCTGGTGACCCCGGACGCGCGCGCCGCGCTCGGTGCCGTCGCCGCCTGGATCTACCGCACCGACGCCAATCCGGCCACGCTCTTCTCCGTCACCGGCACCAACGGCAAGACCAGCGTGGTCTATCTCCTCTTCGCCCTGCTCAACCATCTGGGCGTCGTGGCCGGCCTCACTTCGACGGCCGAGCGCCGCATCGGCGACCTCGCCGTGGTGAGCTCGCTGACGACCCCGGAGGCAACCGAGCTGCACGCCCTCCTCTCCCGCATGCGAGAGGCCGAGGTGCGCGCCGTTGCGATCGAGGTGTCCGCCCAGGCGCTGACCCGCCACCGCGTGGACGGGCTCGTCTTCGACGTCGCCGGGTTCACGAATCTGAGTCACGACCACCTCGACGACTACGCGGGCCTCGACGAGTACTTCCAGGCCAAACTCGAGCTGTTCCAGCCCGACCGCTCCCGGCGGGGCGTCATCACGGTCGACTCCGACTGGGGCCGCCGGATCGTCGACGAGTGCCGCATCCCCGTCACCACCCTGAGCAGCAACCCGGACGTCGCCGCCGACTGGCACATGTCCATCGTCTCCGAGAGCGCGCTGTACACCGAGTTCCTGCTCGAGGGCCCCGAAGGGCGCCGCCTGCAGACCCGGGTTCCCCTGGTCGGCTGGTTCATGGCCGCCAACGCCGCCCTGGCCATCCTGATGCTGGTCGAATCCGGCTACGACCTCGAGGCGATCGCCCATTCCCTCGATCGTGACGGCGGAATCGACGTCTACATCCCCGGGCGCGCTGAGCGCATCTCCGGGGACACGGGACCGCTCGTCTACATCGACTACGGGCACAGCCCGGACGCGTTCCTGAACACCCTCGCCGCCATCCGTAAGTTCACTCCCGGCCGACTGATCATGGTCTTCGGCGCCGACGGCGACCGCGACACCACGAAACGGGCGGACATGGGGGCGATCGCTGCCCGCGGGGCGGATGTCGTCGTGATCACCGACTTCCACCCTCGGTTCGAGGACCCCGCGGCCATTCGTGCCACTCTGCTCGCTGCCGCACGGGAGGCCGTGCCCGGCGGAGAGTTCCATGAGGTGCCCGACCCCCGGACGGCGTTCCGGACGGCGCTGTCCCTAGCGAAAGAAGGCGACGCGATCTTGTATGCGGGACCCGGCCATGAAAATTACCACGAGGTTGCCGGCGTGAAGATTCCGTACTCCGCCCGGGACGATTCCCGCCAGGCGCTGCGCGATGCGGGGTGGCTGTAGATGATCGCCCTGACCCTGGGCCAGATCGCCTTGGCCGTCGACGGCACGCTCCACCTGGACGGAACCTCTCGGAGCATCGACTCCGTGACCGACGGAATGGTGCACACCGACTCGCGCGACACCGTTCCCGGCTCCATCTTCGTGGCCAAGCCCGGTGCGGTGACTGACGGCCACCTCTTCGCCCCAGCCGCCGTCGAACGCGGCGCCACCCTGCTGATCGTCGAACGACACCTTGATCTCCCCGTGGCGCAGATCGTCGTGCCGGACGCCGTGCTCGCCCTCGGCGCCCTCGCCACCGACGTCGTGGCCCGCGTGCGGGAAGCCGGCAACCTCAAGATCGTCGCCGTCACCGGATCCAACGGCAAGACCACGACGAAGAACCTGCTCCGCGCCGTGCTCGAGCGCGTCGGCCCGACCGTCGCGGCCCGCGCATCTTTCAACAACGAGGTCGGCGCGCCGCTGACCATGCTCGAACTGACCCGCGACACCCGTTTCCTGGTGGCGGAGATGGGTGCGAGCGGCGTCGGAGAGATCGCCCGGCTCATCCGGATGGCCCGTCCCGACATCGGGATCGTGCTCAAGGTCGGCCTCGCCCATGCCGGCGAATTCGGAGGCATCGAAGCCACGGTCCGCGCGAAGACCGAAATGGTCACCGAGCTGCTGGCGACGGATGTCGCCGTGCTGAATACCGACGACCCGCGCGTCGCCGGTATGGCCGCCTCCACCCGGGCCCGGATCGTCTGGTTCGGCCAGTACAGCGAGGAGGGAGTGCGCGCGACCGCGGTGCACGCCTCCGCGTCCGGAACGACGTTCACGCTGCACCTGGCCTCGGGCCAGTCCCGCCCGGTGGCGTTTCAGGTGCTCGGCGAACACCATGTCATGAACGCTCTGGCCGCCGCCGCCGCCGCCGAGATCCTGGGGGTCGCGATCGACGACATCGTCTCCGCCCTCGAATCCGTGCAGACCGCCGAACGTTGGCGCATGCAGGTCATGGGCGGCCGGGACGGGGTGACCGTCATCAACGACGCCTACAACGCCAGCCCGGACTCCATGACGGCGGCGCTCAAGACCCTCGCTCAGATCGGAGTTCCCGGCCGGCGCACCATCGCGGTTCTCGGCGAGATGAGCGAGCTGGGCGAACTGGCTGGTGAGGAGCACGACCGCGTCGGGCTGCTCGCCGTGCGCCTCAACATCTCCCAGCTCATCGTGGTCGGGCGCGGCGCGCGGCGCATGCACATCAGCACCATCAACGAGGGATCCTGGGACGGGGAGTCGGCCTTCGTCGAGAATGCCGACGAGGCCTTCGACCTGCTCTGCGCCACAGTGCAACCGGGGGACACCGTGCTGGTGAAATCCTCCAATTCCGCCGGCCTGAGATTTTTGGGCGACCGTCTGGGAGAGTGGTTCTCGTGAGAGCACTTTTGATGGCCGGAGCCTTCTCCCTCGTCTTCACCCTGTCGCTGACGCCGCTGTTCATCCGGCTGTTCAAGAAGCTGGGCTGGGGACAGTTCATCCGCGACGACGGCCCGCAGAGCCACCACGCCAAGCGCGGCACGGCCACCATGGGGGGCATCATCATCATCCTCGGCGCCCTGGTCAGCTATTTCTCGGCGATGTGGTTGACCGGGTCCCCGGTCACGGCGTCGCCGCTGCTGGTGCTGTTCATGATGGTGGGCCTCGGCATGGTCGGCTTCGTCGACGACTTCCTGAAAACGCGGAACCAGCGCAGCCTCGGGCTCGGCGGCTGGGCCAAGATCACCGGTCAGGTTCTCGTGGCCGGCACGTTCGCCATCCTGGCCATCCAGTTTCCGAACGCCAACGGCGTCACGCCGGCGTCGACTAAAATCTCGTTCCTGCGAGATCTGCCGCTGGACTTCATGCAATTGGGCAGCATCATCGGCATCTCCCTGTTCGTGCTGTGGATCTGTCTGATCGTGACGGCCACGTCCAACGGCGTCAACGTCACCGACGGCCTCGACGGGCTCGCCACCGGGTCGTCGATCCTGTCGATCGGCGCGTTCATCGTGATCGGCTTCTGGCAGTCCAACCAGGCCCGCTTCGGGGGAGCGGACATCGCCGACCTCTACCGCGCCTACGACGTTCGGGACCCGCTCGACCTGGCCATCGTCTCCGCGGCCATCGTCGGCGGCCTGATCGGCTTCCTCTGGTGGAACACCTCGCCGGCCAAGATCTTCCTGGGCGACACCGGTTCGCTCGGCATCGGCGGCGCCCTCGCCGCCCTGGCCATCCTGAGCCGCACCGAACTGCTGCTCGTGCTGATCGGCGGCCTGTTCGTGATCGAGGCCGGATCGGTGATCGTGCAGCGCGCCTACTTCAAGGTGACCCGCGGCCAGCGCATCTTCCTGATGAGCCCCATCCATCACCACTTCGAGCTCAAGGGCTGGGCCGAGGTCACCGTGGTGGTGCGTTTCTGGATCATCGGCGGGCTGTTCGTGGCCGCCGGCGTCGGCACCTTCTACCTCGAATGGCTGGCCAGCTAGTGGCTGGTCGCCACGCCGATGAGGCCGGGGCCGCTGGGGCTGACGCCGCGCGCCTCGACGGGTTGACCAGCTGGCACTCCGACTGGTCCGGCCTCCGTGTCGCCGTGCTCGGTCTGGGCGTCACCGGCTTCGCAGCCGCCGACACCCTCGTCGAACTGGGCGCGGATGTGCTCGTCGTGGCGGGGGACGCTCCTGCCGACACCATCCGCCTGCTCGACGTGATCGGGGCGGGACTGGTGCAGGCCGCGCCGGGCGTCGTTCCGCATGAACTGACCCGGCACCGGCCGGAGGTTCTGATCGCCTCGCCCGGCTACCACCCCGACCACGCTCTGCTGCTCTGGGCCGCTCGGGCCGGGGTACCGGTCTGGGGAGACATCGAGCTGGCCTGGCGCCTGCGGGACAAGGTCGGGCCCGCGGCCGAGTGGATCCTCGTCACCGGCACCAACGGCAAGACCACCACCGTGCAGCTGACGGCCACCATGCTCGCCGCCGCCGGCCTGCGCGTCGCACCCTGCGGCAACATCGGTGTGCCCGTCCTCGACGCCGTGCGCGACCCGCAGGGCTGGGACGTGCTCGTGGTCGAACTCTCCAGCTACCAGCTTCACCACCTGCCCCGCACCGGTCCCGGCGCCCTCGTGCCGTTCTCCAGCGTCTGCCTCAACATCGCCGACGACCACCTCGACTGGCACGGTTCGGCCGAGGCGTACCGCGATGCGAAAGCCACCGTCTACGCCAATACCCAGGTGGCCTGCGTCTACAACAAGGCGGATGCCGCGACCATCCGTATGGTCGAGGACGCCGACGTGCAGGAGGGTGCCCGGGCCATCGGCTTCGGCCTCGGCGCCCCCGGGCCCAGCGACTTCGGCATCGTCGAGGGCATCCTCTGCGACCGCGCGTTCCACGAGGACCGGTTCGAGACCGCCATCGAGATCACCACCGCGCCGGAACTCCGGGCCCACGGGCTCAGCGCGCCGCACCTGCTCGCTGACATCCTCGCTGCCAGCGCTCTGGCCCGGTCCTTCGGCGTCGCGCCCGGCGTCATCCACGACGCCCTGGAGGGTTTCCGCCTCGACGCGCACCGGATCGAGATCGTTGCCGAGTTTGCCGGCATCCGCTGGATCGACGACTCGAAGGCCACCAACCCGCATGCGGCGGATGCTTCGCTCACCGCTTTCGAGACCGTCGTCTGGCTGGTCGGCGGCCTGCTCAAGGACGTCGATGTCGATGACCTGGTAGCCCGGCACGTCGGCCACCTGCGCGGGGCCGTGATCATCGGAGCCGACCGCTCCGTGTTACGGGACGCATTCGCGCGACACGCGCCGGAGCTGCCGGTGTTCGAGATCGACGCCGACGACACTGGTCAGGTGATGCCCGGGGCGGTCCGCCTCGCGGCCGGTCTCGCAGAAACCGGTGACGTCGTGCTGCTGGCCCCGGCCGCGGCGTCTATGGACCAGTTCACCGACTACGCCCAGCGGGGCCGGTTGTTCGCAGAAGCCGTGCGGGAGCACCTGGGAGGTGAGGCGGATGAAGACTCCGCCTCGAACCCCGGCGCCTAGGCAGGCCGCGCCCGTCGCCTCCACCCGAATTCATTTCGGCCGGGTGTTCAAGGCCGAGTCCGCGAGCTATTTCCTGCTGCTCGGCACGACCCTGTTCCTCGTCGTGTTCGGCCTGGTCATGGTGCTGTCGTCTTCCTCGGTCGACTCCTACCTGGAGAACACCGGCTTCTTCGGCACCGTCCTGCGCCAGGGGGGATTTGCGCTGATCGGCGTTCCGGTGATGCTGATGATCAGCCATCTGCCGCTGAAGTTCTGGCGGCGTGTGGCGTGGCCGTTGCTCATCGTCGCCTGTCTCCTGCAATGCCTGGTCGTGTTCACGCCGCTGGGCGTCGAGGTGGCCGGCAACACCAACTGGCTGTCGGTCGGCGGAGTCCAGTTCCAGCCCTCCGAGGCGATCAAACTCGCCCTCGTCGTCTGGCTGGGCATGATCCTGTCGCAGAAGGAGAAACGGCTCGACGACTGGCGCCACGTGTACATTCCGGTTTTCGGCGTGGGCGGCGGCGCCGTGCTGCTCGTGCTCATCGGCGGTGACCTCGGAACCGTCCTGATCATGGCCGGTATCCTCTTCGGAGCCCTGTTCTTCGCCGGCGTTCGACTGCGCCTCCTGGCAGTGCCTCTCGGCGCCGGGGTCGTGCTCGCGGTTCTGATGGCATTGACGAGCACGAACCGGATGACGCGCATCCTGAGCTTCATGGGAGCCGGCTGCGAAGAGCTCGACGGCCCCATCTCGGCACCCTGCTGGCAGCCGCTGCACGGCACCTGGGCACTCGCTAACGGCGGGATCTTCGGCGTCGGGCTCGGCAACTCCAAAGCGAAGTGGTCCTGGCTGCCCGCGGCCGACAACGACTACATCTTCGCCATCGTCGGCGAAGAACTCGGACTGATCGGGGCCATCGTCGTCCTATTCATGTTCATCCTGCTGGCCTTCGCGTTCCTGCGCATCATGCGCACCAGCACGAGCCTGCAGGCCCGCGTGTCGACGGCCGCCGTGCTCGTCTGGCTGATCGGCCAGGCCTTCGTCAACATCGGCGTGGTCCTGGGCGTGTTCCCGGTGCTGGGTGTTCCGCTCCCGTTGGTGTCCGCCGGCGGCACCGCCCTGCTCACGACCCTCGGTGCGATCGGCATCGTGCTCTCATTCACCCGGGGCGACCACGCGGAGCCGCCACGACGCACCGCCATGTCGACCGACACGTCAGGAGCCCGAGAGTGACCACCTATCTGCTGGCCGGGGGCGGAACCGCCGGCCACGTGAACCCGTTGCTGGCCGTCGCCGACACCATCATGAGCCGGGAACCGGATGCGACAGTCATCGTTCTCGGCACCAGGGAGGGCCTCGAGGCCCGCCTGGTGCCGGCCCGCGGCTACGAGCTCGTCTTCGTTCCCCGACTGCCTTTCCCACGCCGGCCGAACCGACAGGCCCTCTCCTTTTTGCCACGGCTGAACCGTGCCATTGGCGACGTGGCCGATCTGATCCGGTTCCGCACGGTCGACGTCGTCGTCGGGTTCGGCGGCTACGTCTCGACCCCGGCCTACTTCGCGGCACGCCGGGCGGGGGTGCCGATCGTCATCCACGAGGCCAATTTCCGGGCCGGGCTGGCCAACCGGCTCGGCGCCTGGTTCACCCGCCATGTCGCGGTGGCCTTTCCCGGCACCCGGATCCGCCACCCGACCGTCGTCGGGATGCCGCTGCGACCCGAGATCGCCGAGCTTGACCGGGCTCAGGCGCGCCCGGAGGCCTTGGCGTTCTTCGGCCTCGACGCCGACCGCCCCACCCTGCTGGTCACCGGCGGATCCCTGGGCGCTCGGCGCCTGAACAACACCATCGCTTCCTCGGCTCCCGGTCTGATCAGGGCCGGCTGGCAGGTGCTGCACATCACCGGTGAGAAGTCGGAGGTGACAGACCCAGGTCTGCACCACCACCGCCTGATCTCCTACTGCGACCGGATGGACCTGGCGCTGTCCGCGGCGGACTTCGCGGTGTCCCGGGCCGGCGCCGGAACCGTGTGCGAACTCAGCGCCCTCGGCATCCCGGCCGTCTACGTGCCGTACCCCGTCGGCAACGGCGAGCAGCGCTTCAACGCGGCGGACGTCGTGCGCGCCGGCGGCGGGATCCTCGTCGACGATGCGGACTTCGTGCCGAACTGGGTGCAGCACGAGCTCGTTCCCGTGCTCACCGACCGGGAGCGCGTGCGCCGGATGGGCGTCGCGGCGGCATCCGTCGGGGGACTCGACGGCTCGGTGCGAATGACCGACTTCATCCACGCCGCCCTCGCCTGATCACAGCGGCTAACGTTGTTCCAGCACCAGAACACCAGCACCGAACGCACACCAGCATTCGTCTCCGACTGAGAAGAGCCAGCAACCGTGATCAAGCCCGACCTGAACCTCACCATTCCCCGTGACCTCGGCACGGTGCATTTCGTGGGCATCGGCGGCTCCGGGATGAGTGGGATCGCACGGCTGTTCCTCGCCGCCGGGCATACCGTGACCGGCTCGGATGTGCGCGAGTCCGACAACGTGCTCGCCCTGCGCGAGCTGGGAGCCCACATCGCGATCGGCCACGCCGCTGAGAATGTCGGCGAAGCCGACAGCCTCGTCGTCACGGGGGCACTCTGGCAGGACAACCCGGAATACGTGCTGGCGAACGAACGCGGCCTCCCCGTGCTGCACCGCTCCCAGGCGCTTGCCTGGCTGATCGAGAAGCACCGCCTCGTCGCCGTCGCGGGCGCCCACGGCAAGACCACCTCGACCGGCATGATCGTGACCGGCCTGCTCGGCCTGGGAACGCATCCCAGCTTCGTCAATGGCGGTGTGATCGAATCGCTCGGCGTGTCGGCCGGCGCGGGCACCGACGACCTCTTCGTGGTCGAAGCCGACGAGTCGGACGGCTCGTTCCTGCTCTACAACACGGCCGTCGCCCTGGTCACCAACGTCGACCCTGACCACCTCGACCACTACGGTTCGCTCGAGGCCTTCGAGGCCGCGTTCGTCGAATTCGCACAGAACTCGACCGAGTTCGTGGTCATCTCCTCCGACGACGCCGGCGCTGTCAGCGTGACGGGCAAGCTCGCCGGCAAACGGGTCATCACCTTCGGCGAGGACGCCGCGGCCGACGTGCGCGTGCACTCGGTCGTCACCGACGGAACGGTACGTTTCGGCGTGGCCTGGGCCGGAAGCGATTACTTCGCCACCCTCCGAATCCCAGGTCGGCACAACGCCATCAACGCCGCCGGCGCCTTCGCGGTGCTCGTGGGCCTCGGTTTCGCCCCGGAGGCGTCCCTGGCCGCCATCTCGGGTTTTGGCGGCACCGAGCGCCGCTTCGAATTGCACGGCACCGTGGGTGGGGTCAGCGTCTACGACGACTACGCCCACCACCCCACCGAGGTGGCCGCGGCGTTGTCCGCCGCCCGCACGGTGGTCGGCCGCGGCCGGATCATCGCCGTGCATCAGCCGCACCTCTACAGCCGCACTCGGCTGTTCGCCCAGGAATTCGCCCAGACGCTTGAGGAGAAGGCGGACCAGACCGTCGTCCTCGGCGTGTACGGCGCCCGAGAAGACCCGGAGCCCGGCGTGACCGGCGCCCTCGTTTCCGAACGGTTCACGGATGCCGGCAAGGTCGTCTACGTGCCCGACTGGCAGGAGGCCGCCGACTACGTCGCCTCGATCGCCCGGGACGGCGACTTCGTCGTCACCCTCGGCTGCGGCGACGTCTACCGGATCGTTCCCCAGCTGCTCGCCTCGCTCACGCAGGCGCGCGGATGACCCGCCGACGATCATGAAGCGGCCCGAGGGCTACGACCGCCCGCCGGCAGGCGCTGAGCGGACCGGCGGGCCGAAGACGACCGCCGCGAAGAGTGCCGGGGCGAAGCCTGCCGCAGCGAAGACAGCCCGTCCCAAGCCGGGAGGACGCCAGTCGAGCGGTCACAGCGACCACACGAACACCGAGCCGATCACGCTTCCCGCCGCCGACACGATCGCACCCGTGTCCCGGCTGCGGGCGCCGGACTCTTCCCCTTCGTCCGCGCCCGCACCCACGGAGCCCCGCGACTCTGCGCTGACTCCGGCCGGGGCCAGACGCAAGCTCCGGGCCGCCCGTCGTGCCCGCAAACTCTATGAACGGGAGGAGGTGCGCCGCTTCACCTGGCGCTCCCGTCGGCGGCGCAACGTCTGGCTGGCGGCGCTCGGCACCCTGGCCGCGCTCGTCGCCTTCGTGCTCGTCGGCACCTTCTCGCCCCTGATGGCGCTTCGCACCATTGAGGTCGTCGGGGCGAACCGGGTACCCTCCGAGAAGATCCGATCGGCCCTCGACGACCAGCTGGGCACGCCGTTGCCGCTCGTGGACTTCGACGCGGTGCAAAAGGAGCTGTCCGCCTTCACCCTGATCCAGAGCTACGTCACCGAGAGCCGTCCGCCGAACACCCTCGTCGTGCGCGTCGTCGAGAGGGAGCCCGTCGGCGCCCTCGTGACCGAGTCCGGGTTCGACCTGGTCGACGCGGCCGGGGTAGTGATCCAGAGCAGCGCGGAGCGCCCCGCCGGGTACGCCACGATCGATGCGCGGGCCGGGGTCGGCAGTGCCGGCTTCCGGGCGGCGGCTGCCGTGATCGCGGCCCTGCCGGCAGACATCCGTTCCACCCTCGACACCGTCACCGCCGCCACCACGGACGACGTCACCCTCACGCTCGTGGGCGGCGCGCGCGTTGTGTGGGGGAGTGCGGAGAAGTCGGACTTCAAGGCGGTCGTGCTCGCGGCCCTGATCGTGAGCCACCCGGTCGGCAGCGTCGGCGAGTACGACGTGTCTTCCCCGGATAGCGCCGTTCTCCGCTGAGATCTTGGTTGGATCTTCGCGACACGCGGGCGCGCCTCCCCGAGCCTGTTCGGCTGGCGCATAACTTTCTAAGCAGGAATTGCATACTCAGCATAACTTTAAACTTCGACAAGAGGTTTAGGGTTCCACCGGAGGCCGGACGTGTCAACAACAAATCAGAACTACCTCGCAGTCATCAAGGTTGTTGGAATCGGTGGCGGCGGTGTCAACGCCGTCAACCGCATGATCGAGCTCGGCCTCCGCGGAGTCGAGTTCATCGCCATCAACACGGATGCCCAGGCGCTGTTGATGAGCGACGCCGACGTCAAACTCGACGTGGGCCGCGATCTCACCCGCGGCCTGGGCGCCGGCGCCGACCCTGAGGTCGGCCGCCGCGCCGCCGAGGATCACGCCGAAGAAATCGAAGAGGCTCTGGCCGGCGCGGACATGGTCTTCGTCACGGCCGGCGAGGGTGGTGGAACGGGCACCGGCGGTGCGCCGGTCGTCGCCCGCATCGCCAAGTCCATCGGCGCGCTCACCATCGGTGTCGTCACCAAACCCTTCGGCTTCGAGGGCAAGCGCCGCCAGGCTCAGGCCGAGGCCGGCGTCGCCTCCCTCAAGAACGAGGTCGACACCCTCATCGTCGTGCCGAACGACCGCCTGCTGGAGATCAGCGACCGCGGAATCAGCATGCTCGAGGCCTTCGCCACGGCTGACCAGGTGCTCCTGGCCGGCGTGCAGGGCATCACCGACCTGATCACCACCCCCGGTCTGATCAACCTCGACTTCGCCGACGTCAAGTCGGTCATGCAGGGTGCCGGCTCCGCGCTGATGGGTATCGGCTCGTCCCGCGGCGCGGACCGAGCCATCAAGGCGGCCGAACTCGCCGTTGCGTCCCCGCTGCTCGAGGCCTCGATCGACGGCGCCCATGGCGTGCTGCTCTCGATCCAGGGTGGCTCCAACCTCGGAATTTTCGAGATCAACGACGCCGCTCGCCTCGTGCAGGAAGCCGTGCACCCGGAAGCCAACATCATCTTCGGTGCCGTCATCGACGACACCCTGGGTGACGAGGTGCGGGTTACCGTCATCGCTGCCGGATTCGACGGCGGTGAGCCCGGTGCCAAGGCGGTCGAGGTGCGCCGCGCAGACCTGGTCGCCGCCGGTGTCGCGGTCGGCGCGGGCGTGGGCACGGCGGGTGCTGCGGCGGTCGGCGCGACCGACTCGGCTCCCTACACGGATGCCGCGGCCTCGTCGGTCTGGTCCGGCGTCGAGCCCGGTGCGGCAGTGGCCGACCCGGCCTTCGAGGAAGACCCGGACGACCTGGACATCCCGGACTTCCTCAAGTAGTGCCGCAGGCAGCGAGAATGCCAATGGCAACCAGATGAGTGAGTCGGTCAGGCCCGGGGCCGGTGGCCTCGCGGAACGGTTGACCGCCGTTCAGGGTGGGATCGTCGCCGCGGCTGCCGCCGCCGGGCGCGACCCGGCGGAGCTCACCACGATCGTCGTGACCAAGTTCCAGCCAGTCTCGCTCCTCCAGGAACTTACCGCCCTCGGCGTGCGCAACTTCGGGGAAAGCCGCCACCAGGAAGCCCAGGCCAAGGCCGCCGAGCTCCTGCAGCTCGACCTCACCTGGCATTTCGTGGGCCAGGTGCAGGGGAAGAAGGCCCGGCAGGTGCGGGCCTACGCCGACGTCATCCACTCCGTGGATCGAGCATCATTGGTCGATGCATTGGCGTCGGAGGATTCGGTCGTCGACTGCTTCGTGCAGGTGAACCTCACGGATGACCCGTCTCGCGGCGGAGTCGCTCCGGGGGAGCTGCCCAAGCTCGTCGAGCACGTGCTCTCCACGGCCGGACTGCGGCTGATCGGGCTGATGGCGGTGGCCCCGCTCGGTGCCGAACCGCGCCCATCCTTCGCCCGGGTTCGCGAACTGGGCGAGCAGATTCAGCAGTTCGCGCCGAACGCGAAATCCTTGTCCATGGGCATGTCCCAGGACTACGCGGAGGCGATCATCGAAGGGGCGACACACCTTCGAATTGGCACAGCAATCACCGGGAATCGCCCGGTATCCGGTTAATCTGGACAAGAGGAATCACCAACACGGAGGTCGAGATGTCCAACCCGCTCAAGAAAACCATGGTTTACCTGGGTCTGGCAGACGAGGAACTCGAGTACGAGGCGCCCACTGCTGCGCCCGCATCGACGGCCACTCACTCGACGGCGACCGGCGCTGCGGCATCGAAGTCCGCTGCTCCCCACTCCGCCCCGAATTCCTCGCACGCCGCGTCGTCCGCGTCGTCGTCACACACCGCCGGCGCACCCGCCTCGGCCGGTCGCGCATCGGTGACACCGCTGCGCAAGACCTCCGCTCCGAAGAATGTGGCTGCCTCAGACATGAATGAAATCCTCACCGTCCACCCGCGTCAGTATAAGGACGCTCAGGTGATCGCGGAGTCCTTCCGCGATGGAATCCCGGTCATCATCAACCTGTCTCAGATGAGCGACGCCGATGCGCGCCGCCTGATCGACTTCGCCAGCGGACTGTCCCAGGGTCTGTACGGGAAGATCGAGCGCGTCACGGCGAAGGTCTTCCTGCTTTCCCCGTCCCACGTTGTCGTGTCCGGCGACAATGCCGCGGAGGACTCCGATGCCGAGGCGTCCTTCTTCGCGCAGTCGTAGTTACCGCCGTGTTTGCCGTCAGCCTGATCGGTGCGATCGCCTACTACGCCCTCCTGCTCTACTTCTTCGTGATGTGGGGTCGGTTCATCATCGACCTCGTACGCAGTGTCAACCGGTCTTGGCGGCCGCAGGGCCCCCTGCTCGTCGTGATCGAGTTGGCCTATTCCCTGACCGACCCGCCGATCAAGTTCTTCCGCCGGCTCCTGCCGCCGCTTCGGGTCGGCCCGATCGCCTTCGACTTCGGCTGGAGCATCACCATGCTCTGCGTCATCGTCGGCATGTCGATCACCGGGCTCATGCGCTGACCGATACCTCGCGCCCCGGACTGGGCATGTATTCTTGTCCGACGGCGTGCCGGGCTGACGCGGTCCGACTACGCGTCGGACCTTGATAGCGTTGGTTGAACGCAAACACAATGTTCGCAACTCGAGTTTTAAGGGTGGAAAGCCATGGCGCTAACTCCGGAAGATGTAGTCAACAAGCGGTTCCAGTCGACTAAGTTCCGCGAAGGATACGATCAGGACGAGGTCGATGACTTCCTCGACGAGGTCGTCGTTGAACTTCGCCGACTGACTGCGGAAAACGAGGAGCTCAAGGCTCGCGTCAGCTCTGGCGGCGCAGCGGAGGTCGCACCGGCGCCCGAGGCCGTCGCGGAGCCCGTCGTGGCTCCCGCCGTCGTGGCCGCACCGGTTGTCGCCGGGCCCATCGACGAGACCGCCGGCACGACCAACCTTCTCCAGCTGGCTCGTCGCCTGCACGAGGAGCATGTCAAGGAGGGTGCCGAGAAGCGCGATGCACTTATCGCCGAAGGCCACGCCACCGCAGCCCGTCTCGTCGCCGAGGCCGAAGCCAAGCAGCGCGCGCAACTCAGCATTCTCGACCAGGAGCGCTCCGTCCTCGAGACCAAGATCGACGATCTGCGCACCTTCGAGCGCGAGTACCGCCAGAAGCTGAAGAGCTACATCGAGACCCAGCTGCGCGACCTCGACGCCACGTCGCCGGTCGAGTCGAGCAACGCTTCGAAGTCGAGCTTCCAGAGCTTTGGCGCCTAAGGTTCGAACGAAGAAGCGCCCCGGTGCGTTGATCCTCCTGGCCGTCGTGGCCCTGGGGATTTACGCTCTGGATCAAATCAGTAAGTACCTCATCGTCAGCAGACTGACCGAGGGTGACATCGTCCGGGTTCTGGGAGACGTGCTGCAAATGCACTTCGTCCGGAACCCGGGCGCTGCCTTTTCCCTGGCAGCCGGCATGACGTGGATCTTCTCGATCATCGCCGTGGCCGTGGTGGTGCTCATCGTCTGGTTCGCCGGGCGCATCCGCTCTTTGACCTGGTCTGTCGTCTTCGGGCTCCTGCTCGGCGGCGTGCTCGGCAACCTGACCGACCGGCTGCTGAGGGAGCCGTCCTTCGGCCTCGGTCACGTGATCGACTTCATTTCCACGCCCTGGCTGATCCCCGCCATCTACAACGTGGCGGACATGGCGATCGTGTCGAGCATGATCATCTTCATGTATCTGACCATTCGCGGAATCGGCCTTGACGGTCGCCGCACCGACGCCTCGGACCCGTCCGAATCCACCCCCACCCAGATAGCATCCTGATTCTCGCCATGGAAACACGCTCCCTTCCTCTTCCGGACGGACTCGCCGGAGTCCGCGTCGACGCCGGCATCGCCAAGCTTTTCGGCTTCTCGCGCAGCTTCGCGGCCGAAGTCTGCGAGGCCGGCGGAGTCACGTTGGACGGGGTCGTGGCCGGTAAATCCGACCGGTTGCACGGCGGTGCGTGGCTGGAGGTGTCCTGGCAGCCCAAGGAGGCCCTGGCGATCGTGCCCATCCCAGTGCCGGATCTCACGATCGTGCACGACGACGAGAGCATCGTGGTCATCAACAAGCCGTCCGGGGTGGCCGCGCATCCGAGTGTGGGCTGGACCGGTCCCACCGTGGTCGGCGCGCTCTCCGCGGCCGGCTACCGCATCGCCACCTCCGGGGCCAGCGAGCGGGCCGGGATCGTGCACCGCCTCGACGTGGGTACCAGCGGTCTGATGGTCGTCGCCAAGTCGGAGACCGCGTACACGGCGCTCAAGCGCGCCTTCCACGACCGCGAGGTCGAGAAGATCTACCACTCCGTCGTTCAGGGTCACCCCGATCCGAGCACGGGCACGATCGACGCGCCGATCGGGCGCCACCCGCGGTCGGACTGGAAGTTCGCGGTCATCGCCGGCGGCAAGGATTCCGTCACGCACTACGAGACGCTCGAGGCCTTCCCCTCGGCGTCACTGGTGGAGGTGCACCTGGAGACGGGGCGCACACATCAGATCCGGGTGCACATGGCCGCCCAGCGACATCCGTGCGTGGGTGACGCCATGTACGGCGCGGATCCCTCGATCACGGCGCGCCTCGGCCTGACCCGCCAGTGGCTGCACGCCAAGCAGCTGGCGTTCCACCACCCGGACACTCGGGAGTGGGTCACCTTCACCACCGACTACCCGGCCGACCTCGCGCACGCCCTCGACGTGCTGCGCGACGCCTGACGCGTAGCGCCCAATTACAACACCTCGGAGCCGTTTTGTCCTCTCAGAATAAGTCGGGTGGATCGACAGATTCCTTCGTGCACCTGCACGTGCATAGCGAGTACTCGATGCTCGACGGCGCGGCGCGGGTCAAACCGCTGATCAACGCGGCCATCGAGCAGGGGATGCCGGCGGTCGCCATCACCGACCACGGCAACGTGTTCGGTGCGTTCGATTTCTGGCGAACCGCGACGGAGGCCGGCATCAAGCCGATCATCGGCACCGAGGCGTACATCACCCCCGGAACCAACCGGCGAGACAAGACCCGGGTGCGCTGGGGAACCAGCGGTCAGAACCGTGACGACGTCGGTGGCGCCGGTTCGTACACGCACATGACGCTGCTCTCGGAGACTACGGCCGGTATGCACAACCTGTTCCGGCTGTCGTCCAAGGCCAGCCTGGAGGGGTACTACTTCAAGCCCCGGATGGACCGGGAACTGCTCGCCGAGTTCTCGGGCGGGTTGATCGGCACGACCGGGTGCGTGGGCGGCGAAGTGCAGACCCGCCTGCGCCTCGGCCAGTACGACGAGGCGAAGAAGGCGGCCGGGGAATTCCAGGACATCTTCGGCAAGGAGAACTTCTTCTGCGAGATCATGGACCACGGCATCGACATCGAGCGCCGCACCATGACCGACCTGCTCAAACTCGCCGGCGAACTCAAACTGCCGCTCGTGGCCAGCAACGACCTGCACTACACCCACGCCCACGACGCGACCGCCCATGCGGCCCTGCTCTGCGTGCAGTCGGCCTCGACCCTCGACGACCCGAACCGCTTCAAGTTCGACTCGAACGAGTTCTACCTGAAGACCGCAGCGCAGATGCGGCATCTCTTCCGCGAGCACCCGGAATCCTGCGACAACACGCTGCTGATCGCCGAACGCTGCCAGGTGGAGTTCAACACCAAGGCCAACTACATGCCCCGGTTCCCCTGCCCGGAGGGGGAGAACGAGGAGAGCTGGTTCGTCAAGGAGAACGAGATCGGGCTGGCCAAGCGCTACCCGAACGGCATCCCGGACGATGTGCGCAAACGAGCCGACTATGAGATCGGCATCATCATCCAGATGGGCTTCCCCGGCTACTTCCTCGTCGTGGCCGACTTCATTATGTGGGCCAGACAGCAGGGCATCCGGGTAGGTCCCGGCCGTGGGTCGGGCGCCGGTTCGATGGTCGCCTACGCCATGGGCATCACCGACCTGGACCCGCTCGTGCACGGGCTGATCTTCGAGCGGTTCCTGAACCCTGACCGCGTCTCCATGCCCGACTTCGACGTGGACTTCGACGAGCGTCGCCGCGGCGAGGTCATCCACTACGTGACCGAGAAGTACGGCGAGGAGCGCGTCGCCCAGATCGTCACCTACGGCACGATCAAGGCCAAGCAGGCCCTCAAGGATGCGTCCCGGGTGCTCGGCTTCCCCTTCGGTATGGGGGACAAGCTCACCAAGGCCATGCCGCCGGCGATCATGGGCAAGGACGTGCCCCTGACCGGCATGTTCGACAAGGACCACGCGCGCTACCGCGAGGCCGCCGATTTCCGCGCCGTGATCGAGTCCGACCCCGAGGCCCGCACCGTCTTCGACACCGCCCTCGGCCTCGAGAACCTCAAGCGTCAGTGGGGTGTGCACGCCGCCGGGGTGATCATGAGCTCCGACCCGCTGATCGACATCATCCCGATCATGAAGCGTGAAGCGGATGGCCAGGTCGTCACCCAATTCGACTACCCGGCCTCTGAGGCCCTCGGCCTGATCAAGATGGACTTCCTGGGATTGCGCAACCTCACCATCATCGACGACACCCTCGACAACATCGCCGTGAACCGCGGGCACCGGCCCGTACTCGAAGAGTTGGGGCTCGAAGACCCGGCCGCCTACGAACTGCTCGCCCGTGGCGATACCCTCGGGGTGTTCCAACTCGACGGCGGGCCCATGCGGTCGCTGCTTCGCCTGATGAAACCCGACAATTTCGAAGACATCTCGGCCGTCATCGCGCTGTACCGGCCCGGCCCCATGGGTGCCAACTCACACACCAACTACGCGCTGCGGAAGACCGGCCAGCAGGAGATCATCCCGATCCACCCGGAGCTCGAGGAGGCGCTGGCCGACGTCATCGGCACCACCTACGGCCTGATCGTGTACCAGGAGCAGGTCATGTCGATCGCGCAGAAGCTGGCCGGGTTCTCTCTCGGCCAGGCCGATCTGCTGCGCCGCGCGATGGGCAAGAAGAAGAAGTCGGAGCTGGACAAGCAGTTCGAGGGCTTCTCCGGCGGCATGGTCGCCAACGGCTACTCCATGGAGGCGGTGAAAACCGTCTGGGACATTTTGCTGCCGTTCTCCGATTACGCCTTCAACAAGGCGCACTCGGCCGCCTACGGGGTGCTCTCGTACTGGACCGCGTACCTCAAGGCGAAGTACCCGGCCGAGTACATGGCCGCGCTGCTGACCAGCGTCGGCGACTCCCGCGACAAGCTCGCGCTGTACCTGAACGAGTGCCGCCGGATGGGCATCCAGGTTCTGCCGCCCGACGTGAATGAATCGATCGGGTACTTCGCGGCCGTGGGCACGGACATCCGTTTCGGGCTCGGCGCAGTGCGCAACGTGGGATTCAACGTGGTCGACGCGATCCGCGCCGCCCGCACCGAGAAGAGCGCGTTCGAGTCGTTCCACGACTTCCTGCGCAAGGTGCCGATCCCGGTGGCGAACAAGCGCACGGTCGAGTCCTTGATCAAGGCCGGCGCATTCGACTCGCTCGGCGCGACCCGCCGGGCCATGTTCGAGATCCACGAAGCCGCGGTCGAATCCGCCGTCAAGATCAAGCGCGACGAGCAGCACGGCATGGTCGGCTTCGACTTCGACAGCCTCTTCGACGACCCGCAAGAGAGCGAGCAGGTTCCCGACCGTCCCGAATGGAGCAAGAAGGAGAAGCTCGCGCTCGAACGCGACATGCTCGGGCTCTACGTCTCCGACCATCCGCTGGCCGGGCTAGAGCTCCCGCTGGCCAAGCACGCCAGCACGACCATCGTGGACCTGGTGGGATCGGAGCAGACGCAGGATGCCGACACCGTCACCATCGCCGGGCTGATCACCAGCGTGCAGCACCGGATCGCGAAGAAGTCCGGCAACCAATACGGCATCATCCAGGTCGAGGATTTCGGTGGGGAGATCGCCGTGATGTTCATGGGCAAGGCCTATCAGGAGTTCTCGTCCGACCTGGTCAGCGACTCGGTCGTGGTCGTGCGGGGCCGGGTGAGCCTGCGCGACGATGGCATGAACCTGCACGCGTACAGCATTTTCGCGCCCGAACTCGGCTTGGCCTCGGACACCGGCACGCTGACCGTCACGCTGGCGGAATCCCGGGCCACGACCGACACTGTGACGGCGCTGGGCGAAGTCATCACCCGCCACATCGGCAGCTCCGAGGTGCGGATCAAGCTGGTGAAGGGCCATACGGCGCGAGTGTTCGAGCTGCCCCATCATGTGAAGATCAGCGCCGACCTGTTCGGGGAGCTCAAGAGCCTGCTCGGGCCGAACTGCCTGACCTAAAGGAGCGAGTCCTGGCCGACCGCTGGTGTCGCCCTCGGCAAGTCAGAGCTGACGGCACGCCGTGGACGCTGTTCCTCACCCGTGACGCGAAGTGCCCGGTGTCGAACCAATTCGACGGAGATTCTCGTGTGGAACCGCTTTCTCGGGGTGGAATGGGGCCGATTCGGCCACAATCTCCGTCGAATTCGTTCGGGACAGACCTGACTGGCAGCACCGTGAGGCGCGCTGCCGTCAGGCTCTACCGACGTAGGCCGCGAGGTGCTGGCCGGTGAGGGTGGAGCGGGTGGCGACCAGGTCGGCCGGTGAGCCCTCGAAGACGATCCGGCCGCCGTCGTGACCGGCGCCGGGTCCGAGGTCGATGATCCAGTCGGCATGAGCCATCACGGCCTGGTGATGCTCGACGACGATGACCGACTTGCCGGAGTCCACGATTCGGTCAAGCAGGCCGAGCAGCTGCTCGACGTCGGCGAGGTGGAGTCCGGTGGTCGGCTCGTCGAGCACGTAGACGCCGCCCTGCGCAGCCAGGTGGGTGGCCAGCTTGAGCCGCTGGCGCTCGCCCCCCGAGAGCGTCGTGAGCGGCTGGCCGAGGCTGAGATAGCCGAGCCCAACGTCGGCAAGCCCGCCCAGGATGGCGTGGGCGGCCGGCGTGCGCGCCGCACCGGCGCCGAAGAACTCCCGGGCCGCGGTCACCGACATCGCGAGCACCTCACTGATATCGCGGCCGCCGAGGCGGTACTCCAGCACGGATGCCTCGAACCGCTTCCCCGCGCAGACCTCGCAGGTGGTGGCGACGCCCGCCATCATGGCCAGGTCGGTGTAGACGACGCCGGCACCGTTGCAGTTGGGGCAGGCACCCTCGGAGTTGGAGCTGAACAGCGCGGGCTTCACGCCGTTGGCCTTCGCGAAGGCCTTTCGGATCGGGTCGAGCATTCCCGTGTACGTCGCCGGATTGCTTCTGCGGGAACCGCGGATGCCGCCCTGATCGATGGACACCACGCCCGCGCCAGCGGGGATCGACCCATGCACGAGCGAGCTTTTTCCGGAGCCCGCGACCCCCGTCAGCACGACGAGCACGCCGAGCGGGATATCCACGTCCACTTCCTTCAGGTTGTTCTCCGTCGCGCCGCGAATCTCCAGCGTGCCCGTGGGGGCGCGCACCGCGGGCTTGAGTGCCGCGCGATAGTCGAAGTGGCGGCCGGTGAGGGTGCCGCTGGTGCGGAGACCCTCCACGGTGCCCTCGAAGCAGACGGTGCCGCCCGCCGCGCCGGCGCCGGGTCCGAGATCGACGACGTGGTCGGCGATCACGATCGCCTCCGGCTTATGCTCCACGACGAGCACCGTGTTGCCCTTGTCCCGCAGCTGCAGCAGCAGTGTGTTCATGCGCTCGATGTCATGGGGATGCAGCCCGATGGTGGGCTCGTCGAAGACGTAGGTGACGTCGGTGAGTGAGGAGCCCAGGTGCCGGATCATCTTGGTGCGCTGGGCCTCCCCGCCCGACAAAGTACCGGCCGGCCGGTCGAGCGAAAGGTAACCCAACCCGATCTCCACGAACGAGTCGAGGATCTGGCGCAACGCCTGCGTGAGCGGGGCCACCGACGGCTCACTCTGGCCGCGAACCCACCCGGCCAGGTCGCTGATCTGCCAGGAACAGGCGTCGGCGACGCTCACTCCGGAGATCTTCGACGAGCGAGCCGCCTCGCTGAGGCGGGTGCCGCCGCACTCGGGGCAGGTGGCGAACGTGACCGCGCGCTCCACGAACGCGCGGATATGCGGCTGCAAAGCGGCGACATCCTTGGACAGGAACGACTTCTGAATCTGCGGGATGAGGCCCTGATACGTCAGGTTGATCCCGTCGACCTTGATCTTGGTCGGCTCCTTGTAGAGCAGGTCGTCCAGTTCCTTCGTGCTGTACCGATGAATTGGCTTGTCCGGGTCGAACCAGCCGCAGCCGCGGAAGATGCGGCCGTACCAGCCGTCCATCGTGTAGCCCGGGATCGTGAGCGCGCCCTCGTTGAGCGACTTGGAATCGACATATAGCGCGGAACGATCGATGTCGTTGACGGTGCCCATGCCCTCGCAGCGCGGGCACATGCCGCCGGTAATGCTGAAGCTGCGCCGCTCCTTCACGGTCTTCCCGCCGCGCTCGAGCGTCACCGCCCCGGCCCCACTGATCGAGGCGACGTTGAACGAGAACGCCTGGGGAGATCCGATGTGGGGCTGACCGAGCCGGCTGAAAAGGATGCGCAGTAGCGCGTTGGCGTCGGTGGCGGTCCCGACCGTGGAACGGGAGTTGGCCCCCATTCGCTCCTGGTCGACGATGATGGCCGTGGTCAGACCATCCAACACGTCCACCTCGGGGCGCGCCAGGTCCGGCATGAATCCCTGCACGAACGCACTGTAGGTCTCGTTGATCAGCCGCTGCGACTCGGCGGCGATCGTGCCGAACACCAGTGAGCTCTTGCCCGAGCCGGAAACACCGGTGAACACCGTCAGCCGCCGCTTCGGGATGTCGAGGCTGACATCGCTGAGGTTGTTCACGCGCGCGCCCCGCACCCGGATCCGGTCGTGGCTGTCGGCCACGTGCGGCGCGGGCATCCTCGTGCTCGCGGCGCTGCTCAGGTCAGTGCTCATCGTGTCTCCCTCTGGTGGCCGGGTTGCCCACGTGGTCTCGGTGGTCGTCGCCTGGTCGAGTCAACCAGCTTCAAGGCCGGTTGCTGCGGTTCCGCCGTGGATGATTCCAGTGTCAGTGCGGTCGAGGCTGTGTGCAAGCTCAATAACCGACGACACAGACGGGGGTGGAAGTTCGCGGCGCAGGTTCTGGAGCGGGCGAGCGTTAGAACGTGCGCCCACGTTTACGGGTGCGCCGCGAGTGCGAGCCGGGTCCCGAAAGGCTCGTGGGACGGACGCGGAAACCCGCACGCAGGTCGTAGCCTTGAGGTATGAGCACAGGCACTCGGGAACCTCTGTACACCACGGCGATTCTGGCCGGGCGGGCCGTGTTCGGCCTGCTGCGGCTGAAGCCATCCGTGACCGGTCTGAAGAATCTTCCGGACACCGGGGGGGCGGTGCTGGCGATCACCCACTTCGGCTACATGGACTTCGCCCTGGTCGAGTGGATGCTGTGGCAAAAGAACCGACGTCACATCCGTTTCATGGCCAAGAAGGGCGCGTTCGACCAGAAGCTCGTGGGCGTGCTGCTGCGCGGCATGCGTCATATCTCGGTCGACATGAAGGCAGGGGCGGAGGCTTACGGCCAAGCCGTGACCGCGCTGCGGGCGGGCGAACTGCTCGGCGTGTTTCCGGAAGGCGGCGTGAACGCCTCCTTCACCGTACGCGAGTTGAAGTCGGGTGCCATCCGGATGGCCGCCGAGGCCGGGGCCCCCGTGATCCCGATCGCGGTCTGGGGCGGGCACCGCGTGCTCACGAAGAACCACAAGCCGGCCCTGCGCGAGCTGTTCGACGTGCCCATCCGCTTCGCCGTCGGCGAGCCGTTCACGGTCGCGGCGGGGGAGGGCACGCAGCCGATGACGCTGGCACTCCACGACACACTGCAGGGTCTCGTCGACAAACTGCAGAAAGCCTATCCGGTGGACGGCGCCGGCCAGTGGTGGCAGCCGCGGCACCTGGGCGGCACCGCGCCCACACCGGAGGAGGCCGCCGTTGCCGAGGCCGAGCGGCGCCGGCGTCGCGACGAGGCCGGCGCAGCCCCGTCCAGGGGCTAGGCCGGGGCGCCGGGCACGCGGTAGGTGCGCTCGTAGTACAGCAGGGCCTCGTCGTTCTCGCCCATGCCGCCTTCCTCGATCTTCACGACCACGACGGCGCTGTTGTGCACCAGTGTGCGTTCGATGATTCGCCCGACCATCCACGAGGTGACGCCCTTCAGCACAGGCAGGCCGTGGGGTCCGGGCTGCCAGTGGTCGCCGATGAAGCGCTGGTTCGCGGGACCCGACATCACCTCGGCGACGGCACGATTGTGCGCCCCGAGGATGTGGATGACGACCCGGTCGCTCTCGGCGATCGCCGGCCAGGTGCTGGCTGACCGGGCCATGTTGAAGGTGGCCAGCGGCGGAACGGACGACAGCGACGCCAGCGAGGTGGCGGTGAATCCCACCGGGGCGCCGTCCGGGCGCAGCGCGGTGATCACCGCGACACCGGCGGCGTGACGCCGGAAGGAATGTTTGAAGGCGGCCAGGTCCAACGGTGCATTGGGATCTTCGGCCAGCGGTACGGTGGCGGGCTGGGGTACTTCGGTGTCGCTCATGTGACTGAATCAATCTCCTCGCCATTGAGCCTATTCCCGGTGCACGGGAGTTGATGGCTAGGCTGGAACGCGATGATCCAGACTATTGACCTCCGAGGGACCCGGCCCACTCCGGCGGAATTGCTTGCAGCCGTCCCGCGTGCGCTCACCGACGTGACCGCGGCCAGCGACGTCGCAGCCGAATTAATCAACGATGTGCGGGCCAGAGGCGAGGATGCCCTCCGCGACCAGGCGGAACGCCTCGACCGGGTCCGTCCGTCCCATGTGCGGGTTCCTGCGTCCCACGTCACCGAGGCACTGGCCGGGCTCGACCCGACGGTGCGCACGGCCATCGAGGAGACCATCCGTCGCGTGCGCATCGCCAGCGCGGCCCAAGTGCCGCCGCAGGTGACCACCACGATCGCAGACGGCGCCACCATCACGCAGCGCTGGCGGCCGATCAACCGGGTCGGCCTGTACGTTCCCGGCGGCAAGGCCGTCTACCCGTCGAGCGTCGTGATGAACGTGGTTCCGGCTCAGATCGCCGGCGTATCCTCGATCGCGCTGGCGTCGCCGCCGCAGAGCGACTTCGACGGACGCGTGCACCCCACCATCCTCGCCGTGGCGAGCCTGCTCGGCATCGACGAAATCTACGCCATGGGCGGGGCCGGCGCGGTCGGCGCCTTCGCCTACGGCGTTCCGGGGCTCGGCCTGGACCCGGTGCAGCTCGTCACCGGCCCCGGCAACGTCTATGTGGCCGCCGCCAAGCGGCTCGTGCGCGGGGTGACCGGCATCGACTCCGAGGCCGGCCCTACCGACATTCTGGTCATCGCGGATGAGACCGCCGACCCCCGCATCGTCGCGGCCGACCTGGTCAGCCAGGCCGAGCACGACGAGCTGGCCGCCGCCATGCTGGTCACCGATTCGGCCGAGCTCGCCGACGCCGTCAATCTGCACCTGGTCGACCTGATGCAGAGCACGACCCACAGCATCCGTGTCACCGCGTCCCTGAACGGGCGCCAGTCGGGGATCGTGCTCGTGGACGACCTCGACGCCGCGGCCGCGTTCAGCAACGCGTTCGGTCCCGAGCACCTCGAGATCCAGACGAGCGACCCTGATGCCGTGCTCGCGCTGATCGAGAACGCCGGCGCCATCTTCCTCGGCCCTCATTCGCCCGTGAGCCTCGGCGACTACGTGGCCGGCTCGAACCACGTGCTGCCGACGGGAGGGCAGGCCCGGTTCTCCTCCGGACTCGGCGCCTACACCTTCCTGAGGCCCCAGCAGGTCGTCACGTACAGCCGGGAGGCACTGCGCGAGGTCGCGGACCACATCGCGGCCCTGTCCACGGCGGAGGCGCTGCCCGCGCACGGCGACGCCGTCACGGCCCGTTTCACGACGGCGCTGTAAGCTGGTCACACGATGTTCTGCCCGTTCTGCCGCCACCCGGACTCCCGAGTCATCGACTCACGCACGAGCGACGACGGACTTTCCATTCGCCGGCGTCGACAGTGCCCTGAATGCGGCCGGAGGTTCAGCACCACCGAGACCGCCAGCCTGAACATCGTCAAGCGCAGCGGGGTCGTCGAGCCGTTCAGTCGCGACAAGATCGTGGCCGGCGTGCGCAAGGCCTGTCAAGGTCGTCCGGTAACGGATTCCGACCTGGCCATGCTTGCCCAGCGGGTGGAGGAGACCATCCGGCAGACCGGCGCGTCGCAGGTGAAGGCGAACGAGGTCGGCCTCGCGATCTTGCCGCCGCTGCGCGAACTTGATGAGGTGGCCTATCTCCGCTTCGCGAGTGTCTACCAGGCATTCGATTCGCTCGAGGATTTCGAGACCGCGATCGCCCGGCTGCGCACCGAACACGGATCCCGCACCGAACACGGCTCCCGCCCCGAGCAGGGCAGCGGCGCGGGCGCCGCACACCCGTCCGAGTCGTAGGCGGCGCCGTGTACCCGCTGATCTTCTCGCTGTTCCTGACCCGCCACGACCCCGAACGAGCCCACCACCTCGCCTTCACCGTGATCCGGGCGCTGCCCGCGTTCGGTGTCGGCCGGGTCGTGCACCGCTTCACGCGCCCGCGCACCGACCTCGGTGTCCAAACCCTGGGTCTGCGATTCCAGTCGCCGTTCGGCGTGGCCGCCGGCTTCGACAAAGACGGTGAAGCCGTGCTCGGGCTCGGCCAGCTCGGGTTCGGGCACGTGGAGGTCGGCACCATCACCGCCGTTCCTCAGCCCGGAAACCCGAAACCGCGCCTGTTCCGCCTGATCCCCGACCGCGCGGTCGTCAACCGGATGGGCTTCAACAACGCCGGTGCCCGCGCCGCCCGGGTGCGCCTCGCGCACGTTCGCACCGCTGCCGGTCGCCCGGTCCTCGGCATCAACATCGGCAAGAGCCGCGTCACCGCGGTCGAGGACGCCACCGCCGACTACCTGGTCAGCGCCGCGCTGCTCGCGCCCCTGGCCGACTACCTCGTCGTGAACGTCAGCTCGCCCAACACGCCCGGGCTACGCGGACTGCAGGAACTCGACCGGCTCGCCCCGCTGCTTCGGGCGGTCAAGACCGAGGCCGGCGCCACGCCCCTGCTGGTAAAAATCGCCCCCGACCTCGCCGATGCTGAAGTGACCCGAATCTCCGAACTCGTGGTGGAGCTGGGTCTCGACGGCATCATCGCCACGAACACCACGATTTCCCGCGCCGGACTGAAAACGGATGCCGCAACCGTCGAGGCTGCCGGCGCCGGCGGTCTCTCCGGTGCCCCGCTCCAGGCGCGGTCCCTGGCCGTGCTGCGCGTGATCCGGGCCGCTGTGCCCCGCGAGCTGTGCGTGATCTCGGTCGGCGGCGTGGAGACCGCGGAACACGTGGCCGAGCGCCTCGCCGCGGGCGCGACGCTCGTTCAGGGCTACACCGGGTTCCTCTATCGAGGGCCGCTCTGGGCTCGCCAGATCAACCGTGGCCTCGACCGCATCCTCGCCGCAGAACTGTAGAGAACTGAGACAGGCCGTCGAGCCCGCAACACGCCGTCGCGCCTAGATCAGACCGCGGTCCGCGAGCTGCCGGGCCAGGGCCGAGCCGTCCGGCCCGTACACCCAGCGGGGATCGCGGGGCGCGGGCGCGGCATCCTTCGCCCGGCGACCGGCCAGAACGGCCTGGCTGGGGGAGAGCTGGCGGATCGCGACGGCCTCGACATTGTCGGGGAAGTCTCGCTGGAACTCGCTGTAGATGGCCTCATCGTGCTGGCCGTCGTCGCCGAACAGGATCCAGCGGATCTCCGGGAATTCCTGGGCCAGACGGCGCAGGTTGGCCCTCTTGTGGTCCTGGCCGCTCCGGAACCAGCGGTCGTGGGTCGGACCCCAGTCGGTGAGCAGGAGAGCCCCCGACGGGTACAGGTTGCGGTTCAGGAACCGGGTCAGGGTCGGGGCGACGTTCCAGGCCCCGGTCGACAGGTAGATCATCGGGGCACCCTCGTTGACCGCGGCGAGGCGGTCGAGGAGGACCGCCATGCCCGGCGTGGGAACTCGGGCGTGCTCGTCGAGCACGAAGGTGTTCCAGGCGGCGAGCAGCGGGCGGGGAAGGGTGGTCACCATGACCGTGTCATCGACGTCGGACAGGATCCCGCGGCGTACCGTCGGGGCCACGATGAAGAGCGGGGCCTCGACCGGCGCGGCCGTGTCGTCGGTGTGCAGCCGGGCCATCTGCCAGCCCGGGGTGAGCGTGACCGGAATGACGGTGTCGACCACGCCCCCGCGGTCGGCCTGCACCCGGTGGGAGAAACCGTTGATCTCGATGGTTACCGTCACATCGTTGACCGGAACGCTCGTGAAGCTGTGCCAGCCGCGAATTCCGGCCTCGCGGCGGTCGGCGTGCCAGTGGCGCCGTGCCAGCTTGGAGCCGGGCTTGGCCGGTTTGGCCAGAAGCACCCGGCACAGAATGCGCACCCACTCGGTCGTGCCGTAGCCGGCATAGGGGATGACCGTGGGCAGGTAGCCGCGTTTGCGGGCGTGGCGTTCGCGCTTGAAGTGCAGCCAGTCCTCGATGCGGGCTGCGCGATGCATCATCTTCGCTGGCGTGCCCGTGGGCGGGATTCGAGGATATGTCGGCACGTCCCTAGTCTGGCACGCGCATGACGCTACCCGGCATCGAAGTCGGGTCGCCCGGAGAGCCGAAGGTTATTCCTGCCCAATCGGGCGAGACACGCTGTCACGTCACAACGAGGGGGACATTGCCGCCTAGTATTAGTGACTTAGTCTCAAGGAGGACAAGTGTCACTCAGTGACCTTTTTGGTGGGGATCCTTTTGTGCCGGCCCAGCAGGCCCGCACCGAGCCGATCCAACAGCGCAGCACGGCACGACTGTCCGGTCTGCTCGACGCCGCCGCCGTCGTCGTGGACGAGGTCGGCTTCGACCGCATCACGACCGCGATGGTGGCCGAGCGCGCGGGCGCGTCGATCGGGACCGTGTACCGGTACTACCCCGATCGCGTCGCGGTGCTGCAGGCTCTGCGCGAGCGCGCGGTGCTGCGATTCCGGAGCCGGGTTGCGGAGCAGCTGAAGACGAACGCTCCCCAGGGCTGGTGGGAGGCCGTCGACGTGGCCATCACGGCCTTCGTCGACCTGTACCGCTCTGAGCCGGGGTTTCGCATCATGCATTTCGACGACCGGCAGGGTGTGCCTGTCGTCGTAGACCCCGACACGGGTTACTTCGCCCGCCGGGTGGCCGGCATGCTGGTCGAGGAGTTCGGCCTCGAGGGCGGCGACGAACTGATCTTCCGGCTTGAGGTCGCCGTTGAGATGGGCGACTCGATTCTGTCGCGGGCGTTCCGCTCCGACCCGCAGGGCGATGAGCGGTTCATCGAAGAGTGCCGAGTGGTCACGCATGACTACCTCGCCGGATACTACGGGCCGAGCGTTCGCTAGGAATTCCGCGATCCGGTGGCTCGCGGCGCCGTGTGATGGTTGGGTGGTATACGTGCTTCCCGTGTTGTGTCGACTTCGGTCGAGAAATGAGCCATTTCCATGATCGAGTTCCGCTCGGTGAGCAAGCAGTTCCCGGACGGCACACTCGCCGTCGACGATTTCAGCCTGACCCTCCCGTCGCGCCAGACGACGGTGCTCGTCGGCTCCTCCGGCTCGGGCAAAACCACCCTGCTGCGCATGATCAACCGGATGGTCGACCCGAGCAGCGGCACGATCGAGATCGACGGGGCCGACATCGCCCAGCTCGAGCCGGTGCCGCTGCGGCGCGGCATCGGCTATGTGATGCAGGACTCCGGCCTGCTCCCGCACCGCACGGTGATCGACAACGTCGCGACTGTTCCGCTGCTGCGCGGGGTGCCGAGAAAGAAGGCCCGCGCCGAGGCCCTCACCCTGCTCGACACGGTGGGCCTGGACCAGACCCTGGCGGACCGGTACCCCAGCCAGCTCTCCGGCGGGCAGCAGCAGCGGGTCGGGGTGGCGCGCGGGCTCGCGGTCAACCCAAACATTCTGCTGATGGACGAGCCGTTCGGCGCCGTCGACCCGATCGTGAGGGCCGAGCTCCAGCAAGAACTGATCCGGCTGCAGAGCGAGCTCGGCAAAACGGTCGTGTTCGTCACCCACGATATCGAGGAGGCGTTCCTCCTCGGTGACCAGGTCGTCATCCTGCGTGACGGCGGACGGATCGCCCAGGTGGGGGCGCCAGCCGAGATCCTGGCGAACCCGGCCGACGACTTCGTGGCCAGCTTCGTCGGAGCGGATCGCGGCAAGCGTGCCCTGCATCTGGAACGCCGCGGCGACTCCGACCTGCTGCTCGACAGTGAGGGCCGCCTGGCCGGTGTGCTCGTGGAGCCGCGGCAGACCGCGCACTCCCCGGATCCCCAGGCTCCGCGGTGACCTGGTTCTGGTCGAATCTCGACCTGCTCTGGGATCGCACCCTGGACCACCTGATCCTCAGCGTGCCGCCGATCCTTCTCAGCTTCCTGATCGCCGTGCCGCTGGGCTGGCTCGCGAACCGGTACCGTGCCGGCCGCGGCGTGATCCTGACGGCCAGTGGGCTGCTCTACGCCATCCCGTCCCTGCCGCTGTTCTTCGTGATCCCGGCCATTGTCGGCACCAGCCTTCGCTCGCCGCTCAACCTGGTCATCGCCCTGACGATCTACGGCGTCGCGCTGATGGTACGCGTGGTGGCCGACGGGCTGGCATCCGTGGACAAGGATGTACGCCAGTCCGCTGTCGCCGTGGGGTATTCCGGCTGGAGCATCTTCTGGCAGGTTGAGCTGCCGCTGGCCGGGCCGGTGCTCCTGGCCGGCCTGCGGGTCGTGGCCGTCAGCACGGTCAGCCTCGCCACGGTGGGGGCCGTGATCGGCGCGCAGAGCCTCGGCAGCCTGTTCACGGATGGCTTCCAGCGCGGTATCCAGGCCGAAATCATCGCCGGGATCGTGCTGACCGTGGCGCTGGCGCTGCTGCTGGACGGCGCCCTCGTGCTGCTCGGGCGGGTTCTGCTGCCCTGGACCCGCCTGGCGGCGACCGACCGGAGGGCCGTCCGGGTCGCCCGGATCGCAGAGGCATCCGCATGAACCTGTTCGTTGACGCGGTGAACTGGATCCTCGACCCGGCCAATTTCGCCGGGCCGGGCGGCATTCCGGCGCGGACGATCGAACACTTGGTGTTCACCCTCGTGGCGGTCCTGATGGCCTCCGTGATCGCGATTCCGGTCGGTTTCCTGATCGGGCATACGGGTCGGGGACGCAGCCTCGCTGTAGCCACCTCCGGCGGGCTGCGGGCCATTCCGACCCTCGGCCTGTTGACACTGGTCGCGCTGTGGGTCGGGATTGGGCTCGGTGCGCCGTACGTCGCGCTCACGGTCCTGGCGATCCCGCCGATCCTCGCGGGCGCCTACGCCGGGTTCGAGGCCATTGACCGGTCCGTCATCGACTCCGCCCGGTCGGTCGGGATGTCGGAGAGCCAGATCGTGGGCACGGTCGAGATCCCGTTGGGGTTGCCGCTGCTGATCGCGGGCATCCGTTCGGCCACCCTGCAGGTCGTCGCCACGGCGACCCTGGCTGCCTACGTGGCAGATGTCGGCCTCGGCCGGTTCCTGTTCGCCGGGTTGAAAACCCGCGACTACGCGGAGATGCTGGGCGGGTCACTGCTCGTGATCCTGCTCGCCCTCGTCCTCGAGGGAATATTCACTGTTGTTCAGCGACTTGTTGTTCCCAGAGGCGTCGCGTCCCAACGTCCCCCAGTCGACCGTGCCAGGTCAGCCCGACCTGTCCCGGGGATTGATCCCGCCATCACGAAAGGAACCCACTAATGTTCACAGCTCACAGAGGCCGGCTCGCGGCGGTCGCCGCGGTCGCGGTTGGGGCCGTCGTAGCCCTTGCAGGGTGTGCGTCCGGTGACCCGCTGGACAGCGGAAGTAACGCCGACGAGGGGTCCGCTACCCTGGTCGTCGGTTCGCAGGACTACTACTCGAACGAGATCATCGCCGAAATCTACGCTCTGGCGTTGGAGGGGAACGGCTTCACGGTCGACCGCCAGTTCAAGATCGGCCAGCGCGAGGTCTACCTGCCCGAGATCGAATCCGGTGCCATCGACGTCTTCCCCGAGTACAGCGGCAGCCTGCTGCAGGCCCTGAATGCAGATGCCGCCGGCGGCACCGCCGACGAGACCTACGCGCAGCTGCAGGACGAGCTGCCCGAGGGGCTGAGCGTGCTCGACATGTCCTCGGCCACGGACCAGAACTCCTGGACCGTCACGCAGGCCTTCGCCGACAAGTACAGCCTGACCGACATCGCGTCGCTCGCCGATGTCACCGAGCCGATCACCGTCGGTGGACCGTCCGAACTTCAGACCCGCCCCTACGGACCGACGACCCTAACGGAGAAGTACGGCATCCCCATCGCCGGCTTCACGCCCATTGAAGATGGTGGCGGCCCGCTCACGATCAAGGCTCTCGTCGACAACGACATCCAGATCACGAACGTCTACACGGCGAGCCCGAACATCAAGTCGGACAGCCTCGTCGCCCTCGATGACCCGGACGGCCTGTTCTTCGCGGACAACGTCGTGCCCGTCGTGTCCGACAAGGTCGGAGGGAAGGCCGCCGACGTGCTCAACGCCGTCAGTGCCGCTCTGACCGCCGAGGACCTGGTGGGCCTCAACTCCGAGAGCGTGAACGACCAGCTCTCGGCCGAGAAGATCGCGGCCGCTTGGCTCGAACAGGCGAACCTCTTCTAGGCACCAGCTGACAGGCGCTGCCTGACCAATTCGACGGAGATTCTGCGCCTACGGGCCGGTTTTGGAGCAAAACAGGCTCTGGGGCCGAGAATCTCCGTCGAATTCGTTAGGGGCTGGGGCAGGGGCAGAGGTAGGCCCGGGCTGGGGCTTGGGCTTGGGCTGGGGCTGGGGCTTGGGCTTGGGCTGGGGCTGGGGCTGGGGCTGGCGCGTGCTCAGGTAGGCGCGTGCTCGGGTAGGCCCGGGATCAGGCGAGGGACAGGAGCAGCGTCGGCAGCAGCAGGAGTGCGGCGGCGCCGGCTGCAACGAAAAGCACGGCGGAGGGCGTCAGCGGCGCCGGCGGGGTGATCAGGCGGCGAACGCGGGGTGTCACCAGGTCGAACGGATGGTCCGGGCCGTCGGCGAGTTCGACATCCGTTCCCAGCGGGTCCACCTGGTGTGCCGACCCGACCAGTGCGATCGCGGTGGCCAGCGTGCGGTCGTCGACGACCCGCCGGGCCTGGTCGTCGGCGAGCATCTCGACCAGCAGGGCGACCGCGTTCTCGGCGCGGTTCGCGATCGGGAACCACGGCAGTGCGCTGTGCCAGGACTTGAAGGCGAGCAGCACGAGGTGGTGCCGCTGCAACAGGTGGGCGCGCTCGTGTGCGATCACTGCGCGCAATTGGTCGGCATTCAGCAATTGCAGAAGGCCGCGGGAAAGCACGGTCGCCGACCGGGTCGCGCCAGGCAGGCAGTACGCGACCGGGGCGTCGTGTTCGATCACACGGGTGCCGGAATGGCTCGGCAGAGGGTCGCTGAGCAGTCCGATCAGGTGCCGGTGCCTGCGGTGCTGGCGCCCCGCGCGGGAAAAGGTCGCGGCGAGGTTGAGCAGCAGATGGCTGCCGAGGATCAGCGCCGCGCACAGCAGGAGCACCGAGCCGAACGACGTGCCGGCCGGCAATGTGCCGGTGACGAGATGGCCCGCCAGCGAGCGGATGCCCTCGAACAGGTTCTCGCCGAACGGGATCAACCCGAAGCTGAGCAGCGAGCCGATCATCGAGAGCCCGCCGGCCAGGGCGATGGCCTGCCACAACACCAGGGCGACCGCGGGGGAGCGGGCCGGCCAGTCGGCGGTGGCAAGCCAGATCGGGACCGGACCGGCGAGCAGCACGGCCACGATCATGAGCGCTACGGCCGTGACGAACACGATTTGGCCGCTCTGACGCGTGCTGACTGGAGCAGGGACTGGAGCGGGGACTGGATGCCGGTCACTCGCGACCGAGAGTTACGGTGCCGAGGAGCAGGCGCAAAACGTCGGCCTCCTGCGGGGTGACGTCCCCGATGAACCGGGCGAGGGCCGCCTGCCGGTCAGGAGCAGAGCCGAGCACCTTGTGCATCAGCTCCGCGGTATGTTCCGCCCGGGTCGACACGGCCCGGTAGCGGTGCGGTCGGGTGTCTCGGTCGCGGGTGACGAAGCCCTTGGTCTCGAGGCGGGAGAGCACCGTGAGCACGGTCGTGGTGGCGAGTGGTTTGCGCCTAGCGGTGGCGGTCGTCGGGGTGAGTAGCCGATCCCGGAGATCGTTGGCAGGCAGAGACTCCTTGGCTTCCCACAAAACATCCATCAGCAGTCGTTCCAGCTCTCCCAAACTCCCCATATTGGGGAGTCTAGCGGGCGGCAATCAACTCTTCTACGTCTCGTAGAATAGAGATGTTCTACACAGTGTAGAAATACCCGATGACGCTGGAGGGCGCATGAACGAGTGGCTGGATCCGTTACTGCTGTCGAGATGGCAATTCGGTCTGACTACCGTCTATCACTTTCTCTTCGTACCGCTCACGATCGGGCTGGCGTTCACGGTTGCGCTCTTCCAGACCGCCTGGGTGCGCACCGACAAGGCCAAGTACCTGGAGCTGACCCACTTCTTCGGCAAGATCTTCCTGATCAACTTCGCCATGGGCGTCGTTACCGGAATCGTGCAGGAGTTCCAGTTCGGAATGAACTGGTCGGACTACTCCCGCTTCGTCGGTGACGTCTTCGGCGCCCCGCTCGCCTTCGAGGGCATCATCGCCTTCTTCCTGGAGGCCACGTTCATCGGACTGTGGATCTTCGGCTGGGACAAGCTGCCCCGCGGCCTGCACCTCGCCACCATCTGGCTGACGACGGCCGGTTCGATCGCCTCGGCCTACTTCATCCTCGCGGCGAACGCGTTCATGCAGAACCCGATCGCGTTCCGCATCAACGAGGAGCGCGGCCGGGCCGAGCTCACCAGTATTGGCGAGCTTTTGACCAACCCGATCGCCCTGGCCTCCTTCCCGCACACGATCTTCGCCTGCTTCATGGTGTCGTCAGGCCTCGTCATCTCGGTGGCCGCCTGGCACCTGCTGCGCAAGCAGCACGAGGAATCCATGCGTCCCGCACTCAAGTTGGGCATGTGGATGATGGTTGTCTCCGGTGCGCTCACCACCTTCTTCGGCGACTCGCTGAGCCTGGCCATGACCGCGGCCCAGCCCATGAAGATGGCGGCGGCCGAGGCGATGTACAAGACAGCGACGGGCGCCGAGGCATCCTTCTCGATCTTCACCCTCGGCACCCCCGACGGCGTCAGCGAATTATTCTCGATTCGTATCCCATACCTTTTGTCGTTCCTGTCGACCCACACCCTCAACGGCACGGTCGAAGGCATCGACAACCTGCAGGCGCAGTATGTGAGCCTGTACGGCCCCGGCGACTACACCCCGACCATCTGGATCACCTACTGGGCCTTCCGCTGGATGATCGGTCTTGGCATCGCCCATATCCTGGTTGCCGTCGTCGGCCTCTGGCTGACCCGCGGCGGGCGCAGCCCCCAGGCCACCTGGGTCTGGAAGATCGCCATCTGGAGCTTCCCGTTCTCGCTTCTCGCCATGAGCGTCGGCTGGATCTTCACCGAGATGGGGCGGCAGCCCTGGCTCGTGTTCGGGCTCCTGCGCACCGAGGACGGCGTATCACCCAACGTCAGCGGCGTCGAGATCCTGATCTCGCTGATCGCGTTCACGCTGATCTACGGCGCCCTCGCTGTCGTCGAATTCAAGTTGATCCTGCAGGCCGTGCGGAAGGGACCTGCCCCGCTGGCGGAACCCGACCCGGTTTCCGGCAAGGTCAAGCCACAGGTCACGGTCTACTAGGAGCGCATGATGGATCTCAACATTCTCTGGTTCTGGATCATCGGTGCACTCTTCATCGGCTACTTCGTTCTCGACGGCTTCGACTTCGGCGTCGGCATGTCGCTGCCCTTCCTGGGCAAGGACGACCTCGACCGCCGGGTCATCATCAACACCATCGGGCCGGTCTGGGACCTCAACGAAACCTGGCTGATCGTGGCCGGCGCAGCACTCTTCGCCGCCTTCCCGGAGTGGTACGCCACCCTGTTCAGCGGGTTCTACCTGGCCCTGCTGGTGATCCTTCTCGCCCTCATCCTGCGCGGGGTGTCATTCGAGTACCGGCACCAACGCCCGGAAGCAACCTGGAAGAAACGCTTCGACCTCATGATCGTGATCGGGTCTGCCGTTCCCGCTCTGCTCTGGGGTGTCGCCTTCTCCAACATCGTGCGGGGCGTGCAGTTGGACGCGGACTTCAACTACATCGGCTCCTTCTTCGACCTGCTCAACCCATACGCCCTCCTGGGCGGGCTCACCACGCTGCTCCTGTTCTTCACCCACGGCGTGGTCTTCATCTCCCTGAAGACCGAGGGGGACATCCGTCAGCGCGCTCAGAGGCTAGCCGTCAAGGCCGGGTTGGCCACCATCGTGGTGGCCGCCTCGTTCCTGGTCTGGACCACCCTTGCCTTCGGCAGCCTGGCCACCGGTGCCTTCGCCGCCCTCGCCGCGGTTGCCCTGATCGGGGCGTTCCTGGCGAACCTGCGGGGCGCCGAAGGCTGGGCCTTCACGCTGATGGCCGCGACGATCGCCCTCGCGGTGCTGACGCTCTTCGCGTCCCTGTTCCCCGACGTGATGCCGGCGAGCAACGATGCAGCCAACAGCCTGACCATCGAGAACGCCTCCTCGACGCCGTACACACTGCAGGTGATGAGCTGGACCGCCCTGTTCGCCATGCCCGTCATCTTCTTGTACCAGGGCTGGACCTACTGGGTTCTGCGCAAGCGGGTCAGCCGCACGACCGTCTCGGCCCACGTAGAGTCCGCCGGACACTAAACGGAATGCGCCCCTTCGATCCTCGGCTCCTCCGCTACGCGTCCGCCGCCCGGTGGTTCCTGTCGGTGGGTGCCCTGCTCGGACTGGCGCAGACTGTCACGGTCATCGCGTTCTCCTGGCTGCTGAGCCAGAGCATCACCCTCGCGTTGACTGGGGCCTCTCAGGATTCGCTGGCCTTCACCACGGCCGCCCTTGCGGGCGTGATCGTGGTGCGGGCCGCGCTGGTGTGGCTCCTCGAGGTGGCCGCCACCCGCGGAGCAGCCCAAGTCAAGAGCCAGCTGCGCCGCCAGGTTCTCGACCGCGTCGCCGAGCGCGGCCCGGATTGGCTCAGCGGCCGGGCCAGTGTGGGCGTCTCCACCCTGGCCACCCAGGGGCTGGACGCGCTGGACAACTATTTCGCCCGCTACCTGCCCCAGCTTTTGCTGGCGGCGATCAGCACGCCCCTGCTGATCTTGGTGATGCTCTGGCAGGACCTGCCCAGCGGCATCACAGTCATCGTAGTGCTGCCATTCATCCCCGTCTTCATGGTGCTGATCGGCCAGGCCACCCAGTCCGTGCAGCGGCAGCAGTGGGAGTCCCTGCAGCGGCTGTCGACGGGGTTCCTCGACCTCGTCGGTGGGCTCGGCACGCTCAAAATCTACGGTCGGGAGCGACGCCAGTTCGCCCGGGTGCGCTCCATCACCGAGGACTACCGCGGCCGCACTATGAAGGTGCTGCGGGTCTCCTTCCTCAGCGGGTTCGTGCTCGAACTGGCGGCCAGCCTGTCGGTGGCCCTTGTTGCCGTCTCCATCGGGCTGCGCCTGGTTGACGGAAGCCTCGCACTCGGCGTCGGCCTGTTCGTGCTGCTGCTGGCCCCGGAGGCTTTTCTCCCCGTGCGGCAGGTCGGCGCCCAGTTCCACGCCGCGGCCGACGGTCTGGCGGCGGCCGAGGAGGTCTTCGCCATTCTCGACGACGGTGCCGGGCCCCGGGCCGTGGCGACCCCGGCTGCCTCGACTGCCCCGTCTGGCGCGCGCACCGGAGCAGGCCCCGCGGATACCGGCGTGCTCCGGTTCGAGCAGGTCACGATCCAGCGGGGCACGGATGCCCCCGTGCACGACTTCAGCGCCGTCTTCCGCCCCGGCGAACTCGCCGTGGTCGTGGGCCCGAGCGGCACCGGAAAATCCACGCTGGTGGCCGCCCTGCAGGGATTCGTCCCCTTCGACGGGCGGATCCTGCTGAACGGTGCGGAGCAGACCCTGGGCACACCGCGCCCGTGGCTGGCGTGGGCCGGGCAACGGCCGGGACTGTTCCAGGGAACGATCGCCGACAATCTCGCGCTCGGTGACGCGTCCGTCGATCGGGACACCGTGGCCCGGTCGCTGGAGTGCGCCGGAGCGGGCGATCTGGAGCCGGCCACCATGCTCGGCATCGCCGGCGAGGGACTCTCCGGCGGACAGGCCCAGCGGGTCGCAGCGGCCCGCGCCATCTACCGCGCTGAGAGCCACGACTGCGCCGTGGTCGTTCTCGACGAGCCCAGTTCGGCGCTGGACGAGGCGGCGGAGGCCTCTCTCGTCGCCGGCCTTCGCCGGCTCACGACCGAGGGGCGGATCGTGATCGTGGTCAGCCACCGGCCTGCCCTGCGGGACGCCGCCGACCAGATCGTTGCCCTGCACGAGGTGGCCCATGTCTGATTCCGGACCCAGCCCGAGTGGGATCGCCGGCCCCCGGCCGGCCGGCCGGGCCGAGGTGCGCGCTGTCCTGCGCCTGGCCCAGCCTCCTGCCCGCCGGTTCGCCCCCGGCCTGGCCGCGGGCGTGCTGAGCGCGGTCTTCGCGGTGGCCCTCCTGGCGTCGTCGGCGTGGCTGATCACCCGAGCCGCCGAGCAACCGCCGGTCATGTTCCTCTCGATGGCGGTCGTCGGGGTGCGTGCGTTCGCCCTCGGCCGGTCTGCGTTCCGCTACCTCGAGCGTCTGGCCAGCCACGACGCCGCATTCCGCCAGCTGGCTGACCTGCGCGTGGGCATCTTCTCCCGGATCCTGCCGCTCTCCCCGGCCGGCCTCGGAGGCACGAGCCGCGGCGACCTGCTCAGTCGCCTCGTGCGCGACGTCGACGACCTGCAGGACTTCCCGCTGCGGGTGGTGCAGCCTCTGGCCACGGCGGGGATCCTCTTGAGCGTGAGCGTGGTCGGGGTCTGGCTGGTTCTCCCCGCCGCCGGTGTCACGCTGGCGCTGGCGCTCCTCGTTGCCGGTCTGCTCGCCACCGTCACCTCCAGCGCGCTGTCCGCCCGGTCGGAGCGCCAGCTTGCACCCCTCCGCGGAGCCCTCGCCGGCGAGGTGCTCGAGGTGGTGGAGAACCTCGACGTGCTGAGCGCCTTCGGGGCCCTCGATGCCCGCCTGGCCACCCTTGCGGCGGCCGACGACCGGCTGCGCCGGGCCTCCCTGCGCCGGTCGCTGGGCGTGGGCGTGCAGGGAGCCGTGCTGTCACTGTTCGCGGGTCTGGCGACGGTCGCCGCGCTCCAGGTCGGCATTCCGGCCCTCTCCGGGCCGGCTGGCCTCAGCGGACCGGGCTTCGTCGTGGTCGTGCTCGTGCCCATGGCGGTGTTCGAGGTGTTCGGAATGATCCCGCTCGCGCTCGGCGTCTGGCGCCAGGTGCGCTCCAGCGCCGCGCGGGTGGCGACGGCGGTGCCGACCAGCGTCCCCACGGAGATCCCGGCGGAGTCGGTAACCGAGCCGACGGATGCGCCGGCGGATGCGATGTCCACCACGAGCGTCAGCGCCCACCCGGTGCTCGAACTCACCGACGTGGGTGCCCGCTGGCCCGGTTCCGTTACCCCGGCGGTCATGGGCATCACCCTGCGCCTGGCGCCGGGGGACCGCGTGCACCTGGCAGGGCCGAGCGGCGCCGGCAAGACCACCCTGGCCCAGACCCTGGTGCGCTTCCTCGACTACACGGGCTCGTACCGGCTCGACGGCGTCGAGGCGCGCACGCTGGCCCCGGCCGAGGTGCGTCGCCGGGTGGGACTGTGCGAACAGCGTCCCTGGCTCTTCGACGACAGCATCCGTCAGAACCTGCTCTTCGCCCGCACGACGGCCACCGACGACGACCTCGAGGCCGTGCTCGCCCGGGTCGGACTGGGGGAGTGGGCCGCCAAGCGTGGGGGCCTCGACGCCCGGGTCGGCGAGCGGGGTGCCCTGGTCTCCGGCGGTCAGGCCCAGCGCATCGCGCTGGCGCGGGCGTTGCTGGCGGATTTCGCGGTGCTCATCGTCGACGAACCCACCGCCAACGTCGACGAGGCGCAGGGCGACGTGCTCGTGCGGGACATCCTGGTCACGGCGGCGGAGGACGGCCGTGCGGTGCTGCTCATCTCACACACGCCGGTGCCGGACGACCTGATCACCGCGAGGGTCGTCGTGCCCGGACCTGCCCGCTGAACTTGACAGCCGAACGAGGGGTCGCCCGACCGAGCATGCGGTCAGACGACCGGAGGCTCCGGCTGTTCCATGTGTCGCTCCTCGCGGCGGTGCAGCCAGCGTTTGACCAGGAACACGAGCAGCACGAAGAGCGCGATCGCGCCGACGAAGAGGTATCCGGCGAAGTGGAGCCGGTCGGAGAGCTCGCGGTAGCCTTCGGCGGCGGCCGAACCGATCGACACGTAGGCCACCGCCCAGATCACGCAGGCCGGCACGGTCCACTTCATGAAGGTGCGGTAGGGCATCGGGCTCATCCCCACGGTCAGCGGGATCAGCGAGTGCAGCACGGGCAGGAACCGCGACAGGAACACGGCGATGCCGCCGCGCCGTGCCAGGTAGATCTCGGCCCGGGCCCAGTTGCGTTCCCCGAGCCGGCGCCCGAGGCGGCTCATCCGGATCCACGGCCCGAAGTGGCGGCCGAGCGCGAAGCCGATGCTCTCGCCGATCAGGGCTCCGACGATCACCGCGGCGACGAGCCCCAGGAACTCGGCCGTGTTGCTCACCGCGGTGCTCGCCACGATCACGATGGAATCGCCCGGCACGACCAGGCCGACGAGAACGGATGTCTCCAGCAGCATGCCGAGTCCGGCCAGGAGGGTGCGCAGCACCGGATCCACGCTGGAAACCGTATCCAGGATCCAGCTGAGGATATCGTTCACGACCCACAGCCTAAGCCGTGCACCCGCAGCGGGGCTGGGGACCTGCCCTTGCCCCGCGACTGGGGGATACGCTAGCGTCACTGCAGGGCCGCTCAAGGACGACCGGCCCACGTTCGATCCAGTCTGAGGGACCCTCATGAAACAGAATCGGAATATACGTCTCGCCGCCATCGGCACGGCCGTGGCCCTGTCGGTCAGCGTCGGGCTGCCCGCCTACGCCGATAACGGAACGGACACCGGCGCGCTGCGCGAAGCCGTTACGGCAGCCGGAATCATCGACCACCTGGAGAAGTTCCAGGAGATCGCGGACGCCAACGGCGGCACGCGTGCGTCCGGCACGCCGGGGTACGAGGCATCCGCCGTCTACGTCGAAGAGCGGCTCAAGGCCGCGGGCTACACGCCGATCCGTCAGGCCTACTCCTATGAGCAGTTCGTGCTGAACGCGGAGTCGTTCGCGCAGTTCACGCCCACCCCCACCACCTACGCTGCCGGCACCGACTTTGCCACGATGAGCTACTCCGGCTCCGGCACGGTCTCGGCGGCGGTACAGGCGGTCGACATCAACCTGGTCGGCGACCGGGCCTCGACCAGCGGCTGTGAAGCCGCGGACTTCGCGGGCTTCACGGCCGGGAACGTCGCCCTGATCCAACGCGGCACCTGCACCTTCCGGGTCAAGGCCGACAATGCGATCGCGGCCGGCGCCGCCGGCGTGATCATCTTCAACCAAGGCAACGCCGACGACCGCCTCGGTATCGTCAACGGCACTCTGGACGCCCCGCAGACCGCCGTTCCGGTCATCGGAACGACCTTCGCGCTCGGCGCGGCTCTGGCCGGGCAGCCTGCCCCGACCGTGCGGCTGGCCGTGGATGCTGAGGTCACCGTCACTGAATCCTTCAACATCCTGGCCGATTCGGCCGGTCGCGCGGACCGTACGGTCGTGGCCGGAGCGCACCTCGACTCCGTCGCCGAGGGCGCGGGAATCAACGACAACGGCAGCGGCAGCGCCGCCATCCTGGAAACCGCCATCCAGCTCGCCGCCTCCGGCAACGCACCCACCAACCGGGTGCGGTTCGCGTTTTGGGGCAGTGAGGAGGATGGACTGGTCGGCTCCGAGTACTACGTGTCACAGCTGACGAAACGCCAGATCAAGGCGCATGCCGTCAACCTGAACTTCGACATGGTCGCGTCGCCGAACTTTGTGCGCTTCGTCTACGACGGTGACGGCTCGTCCTTCGGCACCACCGGCCCGAACGGGTCGGCGCTGGTCGAGAAGGTCTTCCTGGACTACTTCGCCTCGCAGGGGCTGGCCGTAGAACCCACCGAGTTCGACGGTCGGTCCGACTACTTCGGGTTCATCGAGAACGGCATTCCCGCCGGCGGGCTCTTCACCGGTGCGGAAGACCTGATGACGGAGGCTGAGGCGGTCACCTACGGTGGCGTCGCCGGCGCACCGTACGATGCCTGCTACCACGCCGCATGCGACGACATCACGAACATCAATGCGGAGGTGCTGGAGCAGATGGCCGATGCCATCGCCCACACGACGATGACGTTCGGCGAGACCACCTCCGCGGTCAACGGCACGACCAGGGGCGGCGGCTCCGGCTCGACGGGGCTCCAGTTCAAGGGCAGCCTCGCTGTGAAGTAGCCACGCTGCAGCACCTGACGGAGAAAGGTGGGGACGCCGCCCGCGGGCGGCGTCCCCACTGCGTCCCCGGTGGGGTCGTGGGTGCGGTCCCGGCACCCAGATGAGTGGGTCCGAACGAATTCGACGGAGATTTTGCCCGGATCGGGCGCAGACACACGGGAAAAGCCGTTTTCCGGAGAATCTCCGTCGAATTCGTTCGAGACACGGCACCGAGTTCGGCAAGCGTGCGGCCGGGGCGGCAGATCGCTGCACTCCGGGGAGAATCTGGGCACCTAGGCTGGGAGTGTGACCGGGCCGACTCAGAGCATCCTCCTGCCCGAGTGGTGGGATCCGGCCCGCGTCTTCGACACCCTCTACCGCAACAGCCCGTACGCGTTCTGGTTGGATGCCGGCAACGGCGCCGAAACCGGCCTCAGCTATCTTGGGTCTGCGTCGCCCGAGTCCCGGTTCGTCACCGCCTCGGTGCCGGAGGGGACCGTGACGGTCTCGGTCGCCGGCGATCCGTCCGTGCCGGGCCACCTCTCACCCGGGACGATCTTCGAGTTCCTGCGAGCGGAGCCGGCCGGCTTCCCCGACGATTCCACCGAGGATACCGGCACCGACGATACCGGCGGCTTTCGGCTGGGCTGGGTGGGCTGGCTCGGTTACGAACTCGGCGCCCAGACCCTCGGCACGCCCGTGCACGACTCCCACTACCCGGATGCCGCCCTGCTCGAGGTGCACCAAGTGCTGGTGTTCGATCACGCGGCACGCACGGTCAGGGCGCTCGCTCGCCGCGCTTCCGGCGACGCGATGGATGCCCCGCAGGTGTGGGCCGATGCCGTGCTCAAGGCTCTCGCCACGTCGGAGCCGCCGCCCGCAGCATCCGCGACCCGGCCGGTCACGTGGCCTGTCGGCCCCGCTGCCGGCCCCGTTGCCGCTGCCGGCGCAGCCCGGTGGCGGCACGACGTGCACCACTACGCCGAGCTGATCGAGGAATGCCAGGCGTTCATCCGGGCCGGTGACGCCTACCAGCTCTGCCTCACCAACGAGATCCTGGTCGACGTGCGGCCGCATCCGGTCGACGCCTACCTGGCGTTGCGCGCCGGCAGCCCCAGCCACCACGGCGGGCTGCTGCGTTTCGGGGACACCGCCCTGCTCAGCGCCTCCCCGGAACAGTTCCTGACCGTGACCCCGGGCGGCCTGATCACCACGAAGCCGATCAAGGGCACTCGGGCGCGCTCCCGGATGGCCGACCGGGACCGCGAGCTCCGCGACGAGCTCGAGGGCAGCGACAAAGAGCGCGCCGAGAACCTGATGATCGTCGACCTGATGCGCAACGACCTCGGCCGGATCGCCGAGCTCGGCAGCGTGCAGGTCACGAACCTGCTCGCCGTGGAGAGTTACGCGCACGTGCACCAGCTGGTCAGCACGGTCGAGGCGCGCCTGGCCGCGGGGCTGACCGGGGTGGATGCCGTTGCGTCCTGCTTCCCCGCCGGGTCCATGACCGGGGCACCCAAGATCAGTGCGATGACCATCCTCGACGCCCTCGAGTGCGGACCGCGCGGGCTCTACGCCGGGGCCTTCGGCTATCTGGGGCGAAACGGCGCGGTCGACCTGGCCATGGTCATCCGCAGCATCGTGCTCAGTCCGGACGGGGCCTCCATCGGCACGGGCGGCGGCATCACGGCGCTGTCCGATCCGCTGGAGGAGATCGAGGAAACCCGGCTGAAAGCGGCGGCGCTCCTGGCCGTCCTCGGCGTTCCTCGATCCGGAGCCGCCACGGGCCAGGGCCAGGTTTAGTAACCTAAGAGCTTGGACGCCGCCTCCGCGCGGCCCTGTGCCTGCTGGCGCAATCCCCACTGCAACGAAGAGAGTCACGTGGCACACGAGTACGACCACACCCGCACCGGCCAGGACAGCGAAGAAAAAGTTTACGATTTCGCCGCCATCCAGGCGAAGTGGCAGCCGATCTGGGAAGAGCTCGACCCCTTCCGCACGAACGATCCCGACGACGTTCGTCCGCGCAAGTACGTGCTCGACATGTTCCCGTATCCCTCCGGCGACCTGCACATGGGCCACGCCGAGGTCTACGCGCTCGGCGACATCGTCGCCCGGTACTGGCGTCAGCAGGGCTTCAACGTGCTACACCCCATCGGCTGGGACTCCTTCGGGCTGCCCGCGGAGAACGCCGCGATCAAGCGCGGCATCGACCCGCGCGGCTGGACCTACGACAACATTGCGCAGCAGAAGAAGAGCATGAAGCTCTACGCGGCATCCTTCGACTGGTCCCGCGAGCTGCACACCAGCGACCCCGAATACTACAAGTGGAACCAGTGGCTGTTCTTGCAGCTGTACAAGAAGGGCCTCGCCTACCGCAAGGACAGCTGGGTGAACTGGGACCCGGTAGACCAGACCGTCCTCGCCAACGAGCAGGTGCTCGCCGACGGCACCTCGGAGCGCAGCGGCGCCGTGGTGGTCAAGAAGAAGCTCACCCAGTGGTACTTCAAGATCACCGACTATGCGGACCGCCTGCTTGACGACCTGAACCAGCTCGAGGGCACCTGGCCGGCGAAGGTGCTCAACATGCAGCGCAACTGGATCGGCCGCTCCATCGGCGCCGACGTGGACTTCGTGATCGAAGGCCGCGAGGAGCGCATCAGCGTCTTCACGACCCGCCCCGACACCCTCTACGGCGCGACCTTCATGGTCGTCGCCCCCGACGCGGACCTCGCCGTCGAGCTGGTCGCGGATGCCTCGCCCACCGTCAAGGAACGGTTCCAGGAATACCTGGTACAGGTTCAGAACAGCACCGAGATCGAGCGTCAGGCAACCGACCGGGAGAAGACCGGCGTGTTTCTCGAGCGCTACGCGGTCAACCCGGCCAACGGCGAACGCCTGCCGATCTGGGCCGCGGACTACGTGCTCGCCGACTACGGCCACGGTGCCGTGATGGCGGTGCCGGCCCACGACCAGCGCGACCTCGACTTCGCCCGCCGTTTCGACCTGCCCGTGGTCGTGGTCGTCGACACGACCGCCGCGGTCACCGGCATGATCCCCGTGATCACGCAGGACATGATCGACGGCACCGAGGAGCTCACCTCCCTCGACCCGGCTCGCACTGGCATCGCACTGACCGGGGAAGGCCGCCTGATAAACTCGGGCGCGCTCAACGGCCTTAGCAAGAACACCGCGATCAAGCGCATGATCGAGCAGTTGGCCGCCGACGGTACCGGCCGCGCCGCCAAGAACTACCGTCTGCGTGACTGGCTCATCTCCCGTCAGCGCTACTGGGGCACGCCGATTCCGATCATCCACGGCCAGGATGGCGCCGAGATCCCCGTGCCGGAAGACCAGCTTCCCGTGTTGCTACCGCCCACCGACGGCCTCGACCTCAAGCCCAAGGGCACGTCGCCGCTGGGCGGCGCGGCCGACTGGGTCAACGTGCCCAACCCGATCGACGGCACCCCCGCACGCCGCGACGCGGACACCATGGACACCTTCGTCGACAGCTCCTGGTATTTCCTGCGCTTCCTGAACCCCACCGACGACACGAAGGCGTTCGACCCGAAGGAAGCCGAGAAGTGGGCGCCCGTCGACCAGTATGTCGGTGGCGTCGAGCACGCCATCCTGCACCTGCTCTACGCGCGCTTCATGACCAAGGTGCTTTTCGACCTCGGCTATGTCAGCTTCACCGAGCCGTTCACGGCTCTGCTGAACCAGGGCATGGTCATTCTTGACGGGGCCAAGATGTCCAAGAGCAAGGGCAACCTGGTCTACTTCACCGAGGAGGTCGACCAGTTCGGCGTCGACGCGGTACGGCTCACCATGGCTTTCGCCGGACCGCCGGAAGACGATATCGACTGGGCGGATGTCTCGCCGGTCGGCTCCGCCAAGTTTCTGGCCCGCGCCTGGCGCGTCGCCCGCGACGTCACGAGTACGGCCGACATCGATTGGAGGTCCGGCGACGCCGGTCTCCGCCGGGTCACCCACCGCTTCCTAGCCGATGCGCCCGGCCTGGTCGAATCGTTCAAGTTCAACGTGGTCGTCGCCCGACTGATGGAACTCGTCAACGCCACCCGCAAGGTGATCGACACCGGCGTCGGCCCCGCGGATGCCGCGGTGCGCGAGGCCGCGGAGGTCACCGCCATGGTGCTCAACCTGTTTGCTCCGTACGCGGCCGAGGATATGTGGCAGCTCCTCGGCCATGAGCCGTGTGTCGCTCTCGTGCAGTGGCGCAAGGCCGACCGAACCCTGCTCGTGGAGGAGTCGGTCACGGCCGTCGTGCAGGTCGACGGCAAGGTGCGCGACCGCATCGAGGTGTCCCCGAAGATCTCCGGTGACGAGCTGGAACGCCTCGCACGTACCTCGGCCGAGGTCATCCGCCGGATCGGTGACCGCGAGATCATGAACGTGATCGTGCGCGCGCCGAAACTCGTCAGCATCGTCACCCGCGGCCAGTAGCACCGCCTGCCTCGCCTCCCCAAGGCGGCATCTCGCGGCGCCGACCACAGTGTACGGCCGTCCGCTGGGGGACCGGCACCCGTCGGCTTAGCCTGCGGGGATGGAGCCTGACCCGGTAATCGCGGCACTCGACCGCCTGGCCCCGAGCGCGCAGGGGCGCGCCCCTGCGCGCGTGCGCATCGGGGTGGGCGCAGCCGTCCTGCTGTTGATATTGGCGTTGGCCACCGCGGTAATCGTGTCCGCGCTCGGTCAGCAGGCCGGGCACCAGGTGGTGTCCCCGGCGCACCCGACCGCGGGTTCGGGTTCCGGTGGAGCCGACAGCGGCCCGGACCCGAGTTCCTCGGGGGTAGCCTCGGCATCCGGTGCCCTCATCTTCGTTCATGTGCTCGGCGCCGTGCGGCGTCCCGGTCTCTTCGAACTCTCCACCGGCGCCCGGGTGATGGATGCCGTGGCCGCCGCCGGCGGGCTGACCGAGACCGCCGATCCGGCCGGCACCAATCTCGCTCGCAAGGTCAGCGACGGCGAGCAGCTCTACCTGCCTCAGCTCGGCGAAGTCCCCGCGGGACCGCCGCCGGGCAGCGGTGCATCCCTCGGCGGCGCATCCGACCCAGGAGGCGGCGGCCCGGCGGTCCTGGTCAACCTCAACACGGCCAGCCTGGCCGACCTCGACACTCTGCCGCGCATCGGCCCGGCCATGGCCCAGCGCATTCTGGACTTCCGCGACGCCAACGGGCCGTTCGCGGCCGTCGAGGACCTGCGCAATGTCACCGGTATCGGTGAGAAGACGTTCGAGGGGCTCAAAGCCCTGATCACCGTGTGAGAGTGGCCGTGAACGGAGGGTGCCTGAAGTCCTGACGCATCGGTGCGGCGAGCGTATCCGGTGCTTGAAAACTGACCGACTGGCGGCAATGGGCGCTGTCGGCGGCCTGCTCGCGGGCTGAAGCGTGTCGTTTTTGACGAGCCGCTCCGTCGCCGCGGACCGGTGGCGAGGTCACCGGGCACGCCTCCACACCCCCGGTCCCGCGTCAACCGGGCACAGATTCCGGTGGCCACCGGGGGGAGCCGCGGGCGCACCTAGCCTCCCGGTATGGATTTTACGCGCGACATCGTAGCTCGCCGCCCGGATCACGGCATGACCGGGCTCGACCTGCGCCTGGTTTTCCCCGCGGCGACCGCCTGGCTGGCGGCCTGGTTGCTCATCGCCTTCCCCGGGTGGGCACCCGGCGCTCAGGCCGCGTTATGGGCCGCCGCACTGGGCGTGGGTCTGGTTGTGGCGCGTCGACTGGTCCGCGCCCGGGGGGTGTCGGCCTGGGGTGTCGGCCTGGTCTGTTGCGCTGCGGCCGCGCTGATGGCATCCGCGGTCACGGTCGCTGCGCCCGGGCGGCTGCCGGAAACCGTGCGGGAGAGCGCCGCCCGGCAGGAGTCAGTGACCGTGCTCCTCACGGTGGCGTCAATCCCGGTGCAGACCCAGTCGTTCGGTGCTCCCGCACTCTTCGGCCCGGCTGGCTCTGACTCCGGAGCGTCCGCCCGGGTGCGCTTCCGCGGCACCCTGACCGGGATCGAGCAGGGCGAGGTCGCCCGGAAGGGTGCTGGGCGGGGTCTGTCGGTTCCGGTGGTCGTGTTCGCGGAGACTGCGAGCGGACAGGCGACCGCGCTTCAGATCGGCAGTGTCGTGCGGCTGGACGCCACCCTTCGGCTCACGGCGGCCGGGGATGCGGCATCCGCCCTGGTGTTTGGGCGTGGTCCGCCCGAGCTCCTCGTGACACCACCCTGGTGGCTCGGCTGGGCCGGGGAACTGCGCACCCTGTTCACGACCGCCGCGGGCGATCTGCCCGGTGACGGCGGTGACCTGCTGCCCGGCTTGGCCATTGGTGACACGAGCTCGGTCGAGTCAGACCTCGACGCGGCCATGAAGACGAGTTCGCTCAGCCACCTCACGGCAGTGTCTGGAGCGAACTGCGCCGTGGTGATCGCGGGCGTCATGCTGCTGACCGGGTTTCTGGGACTGCGCCGCGGCATCCGGATCGCGATCTCGCTCCTCACCCTGCTCGGGTTCGTGGTGCTCGTGACGCCCGAACCCAGTGTGCTGCGTGCCGCTCTGATGGCGACGATCCTGCTGCTCGGGATTGCCTCCGGTCGGCCGGGCCGAGGTGTGCCGTTGCTCGCACTCGTCGTGATCCTACTGCTGGCGGCCGACCCATGGCTGGCCCGCAGTTACGGGTTCGCTTTGTCGGTTCTGGCCACGGCCGGCCTACTCGTGCTGGCCGGGCCGCTGACCCGAATGCTGCATCGGTGGCTGCCCACCTGGCTCGCCGCCGTGATCGCCATCCCGCTGGCCGCGCAGCTGGCCTGTCAGCCGGTGCTCGTTCTGCTCACTCCCACCCTCCCGCTCTACGGGGTGCCCGCGAATCTGCTGGCCGGTCCGGCAGCCCCGGCCGCCACCGTCATCGGTCTGATCGCGTGCATGCTCTTGCCCTGGCTGCCCGGTGTCGCCGGGGGAGTGCTCTACCTGGCCTGGCTGCCGGCCGCCTGGATCGCGGCGATCGCCCGAACATCCGCAGAGCTGCCCGGCAGCCGCCTACCCTGGCTGGGCGGCCCGCTCGGTGTTCTCGTGACCGTTCTACTGACGGTGGCCGCGGTGGCGCTGGTGATGCGGGGCCGGGGGCAGGTTCGGGCGCGCTGGCCGATCGCGGCGATCGCGGTGCTGGTTCTCGCCGCCGGAAGCTACGCGGGCAGCCTGATCGGGGCAGGCGTCGGCCGGGCCGTGGCCTTCCCCGCGGACTGGCAGATCGCGGCCTGCGACATCGGGCAGGGTGATGCGGTCGTCGTGCGCGACCGCGACCGGTACGCGCTCGTCGACGTGGGGCCCGACCCGGCCCTGCTCGCCGACTGCCTCGACACGCTGGGGATCGACCGAATCGACATCCTCGTGCTGACCCACTACGACCTGGACCACATCGGCGGGGTCGCCGCCGTGATCGGCCGCGTCGACACGGCGCTGGTCGGCATCCCGGAGAACGCCGACGATGAGCGACTGCACGATGCCCTTGCCGCGGGCGGTGCCGAACTGCGGGGCGCTGCCCGCGGCGACACGGGCACCCTCGGGGAGCTGCGCTGGGAGATCCTCTGGCCGGTGCGGGGCTCAGCGGTGATGCAGACCGGAAACGAGGGGAGCGTGACGATCGGATTCGACGGTCGCGGCATCCGTTCCCTGTTCCTCGGGGATCTCGGCGAGGAATCCCAGGACGCGCTCAGGCGCAGCTCCAGCTCGGGCGAGGTGGATGTCGTCAAGGTCGCCCACCACGGGTCGGCAGACCAAAGCCCGGAGCTCTATGCCGATCTTCGGGCAACGGTGGGGCTGATTTCGGTAGGCAGGGAGAACGGCTACGGCCATCCCACCGACACGGTTCTGGACATTCTTGCGGCCGCGGGCACACTGCCCCTCCGCACCGACCAGCAGGGACTGCTGGTGATCGCTCCGGGGCCAGGTGGTGGTGCGCTGACCGTCTGGAGCGAGACCGTGCGGAGCGAGACCGTGCCGGACACCGACCCCGGATAGTCTTAATGGATTCCGCACAGCCTCAATCGAAGGAACCCCGAGTGGCCGCACGCACAGCTTCATCCGGCCGGACCGCGCCCCGCGCTGTGCCGAAGTCGGCCGCCATCCCGCAGCTGGCCTGGCACCAGGTGCGGCCGGCGCCGATCATCCTGGTCTCCGGAACCGAAGTGTTCCTGGCCGAACGCGCGATCCGCCAGCTGCGGGACTTCCTCAAACTCGAAGATCCCAGCCTGGAGATCAGCGACGTGCAGGCCGACAGCTATGCGCCCGGCGAACTGCTCACCATGGCCAGCCCGTCCCTCTTCGGCGAACCGCGGCTGATCCGCGTCAGCTCCGTCGAGAAGTGCAGCGACACGTTCCTCGCGGAGGCCCTGGACTACCTGCAGAACCCGGCCGAGGACACCTACGTCGTGCTCCGGCACGGCGGCGGCGTGCGCGGCAAGAAGCTGCTCGACACCATCCGTTCGGGCGTCGGCGGCGCCATCGAGGTCGTCTGCACCGAGCTGAAGAAAGACTCCGACCGGCACGACTTCGCCTCCGCGGAATTCAAGACGGCCGGCAAGCGGGTCACTCCCAGCGCGCTGCGGTCCCTGGTCGCCGCGTTCTCCGGCGATCTGGCCGAACTCTCCGCGGCCTGCCAGCAGCTCATCGCCGATGTCGGCACCGAAGTGACCGAGACGACCGTGGACCGCTACTACGGCGGTAGGGTCGAGGCCAACGCGTTCAAGGTAGCCGATGCCGCCATCGCCGGGCATCAGGGGGAGGCGCTCGTCATCCTGCGCCACGCCCTGTCCTCCGGCGCCGACCCGGTCCCGGTGGTGGCCGCGTTCGCCATGAAGATCCGCACCATGGCGAAGCTCTGCGGGGTGCGCGGCGGCTCGGCCCAGCTTGCCTCCCAGTTCGGCCTCGCCCCCTGGCAGGTCGAGCGGGCCCAACGTGACCTGCGCAGCTGGTCCGACGAGGGTCTCGCCCGCTGCGTCGTGGCGCTGGCCGAAACGGATGCCGCGGTGAAGGGTGCCGAGCGCGACCCCGTCTTCGCTCTCGAGCGGCTCATCGGTGTGATCGCCCGCCGCGGTGAGAGCTGACCAGACCCGGCTTTCGCGCGCCTCCTTACCCTCGACGGTGAGCTCCGCGCCAGGGAGGGGTCGCTCACCGTGGTCCGCGCCGACTGATGTCCGAACTGAGAGGTGTGGGCCTGGGCGGACTCGGCGCGCACGACACGATCAGCGCGGCGAGCGGCAGAGAGGCGACGGCTGCCAGGACCGCCGTCAGGGCGATGCTGCTGCGCCTGACCGGGCCTGGCCGTGATGAATTTCAGGTGACCGGTCCCCGACGGTTCGAGCCTCTGCCCGGACACACGAAAGCCCCCACCGAGATGGCAGGGGCTGTTGTGTACGCCGGTCAGGGCCGGTGAACGATCCTGATCCCGGTCAGGCGCAGACTAGACGAGGGCGTTGACCGACTTGGCGATCGCGGACTTCTTGTTCGCGGCCTGGTTCTGGTGGATGACGCCCTTGCTGACGGCCTTGTCGAGCTTTTTCGAAGCAACGGCGAGGCTGGCAACAGCCTTGTCCTTGTCGCCCGAGGCGATCGCCAGGCGCGTCGCGCGGACAGCGCGCTTGAACTCGCTCTTGACCGACTTGTTGCGCTCCTGGGCCTTTTTGTTGGTGCCGATACGCTTGATCTGCGACTTGATGTTTGCCACGTTTATACGCTTTCGTTAGATTCTTTTTCGGATGGGCCGCTTGGCGGTAGAGGGCGCCGTACGTCAATAATCGTGTGGGGTGGGACCCAACACGCAAGCCAACAGGCAACGATACCAGCTATTCGTTCAGGTCGACAATCGGCCCGGGCCAGTCGATCGCAATCTCCGTGAGGATGCCGCTCAGTACCGCGGCGAAGCGTTCCGGTTGGGCCAGGCTGACGAGGTGCGACGCCCGGGGGACGATCACGAGGCGCCCGTCCCGGCAGGCGGCGAGGAAGCGGCGCTCATGCAGCCGGAACTGATCCAGAGAACCGTTGACCAGCCACACCGGGCCGGGATAGCGAGCCAGGCTGTCCAGCGGGCGGAGGCTGCCGGTGGCGCCGAGCCCGGCATCCATCACCGTCAGCGGCACACCGCCGGCGAGCGTGTCGGCGGCCCCTGCCGATGGGAGGAGCACCCGCACGAGTGTGGTGTGGAGCCACAGTCCCTGGTCGGGCAGTCGGCGGATCAGCCGGGCCAGGCCCCGGTAGGCGTCCAGCAGCCAGCCGGCCGGGAGCGCGCAGCTTCCCGCGGCGACCAGCCCGGCCACCTTCTGCGGGTGGCGCGCGGCGTACTCGATGGCGTAGTAGCCGCCGAGGGAGAGGCCGACCAGCAGCACCCGGCCGCCCAGAGCAGCGACGCCCTCGTCGATGGCGGCCAGGGCGCCCGCCACGGTGAACGTTTCGTCCATGCGGGCGCCGTGCCCCGGCAGATCGATCGCGAGTGCCGGATGCCCGGCCTCGCCCAGCATGGACAGCTGTCGTCGCCACATGGTGCCCGACGTGCGGATCCCGTGCACGAAAAGAACCGGGACGGCGGGTGTCATTCATTCCTCCTGGTGAGCAGCCGCACGAGAGGGTGACGGCGATACCGATGATAGACACCAGGGAGTAGCCGCATCAGATCAGCAGTGACAGCACCCGGTTCGCGGCAATCACTTCTGGCTCTTCCGTGGGTGAGTGCTCGGCCGGGCGCTGCGTCTGTGGCCAACTCAGGACATCCGTCGCACGGGTGGCCGGGCCACCGCGGACCAGTGCGGAACCGGTGCGGATGTCCGGCCTCGCCCGGTCGGATCTCCTGAATTGGCCACACTACCCGCCGAAGAGCCACGGCAGTGGTTCACGGCAGTGGTTCACGGCAGTGGTTCGCTGCGAGCCGCCGGGCGCGGCCATTCCCGCGCGCAAGCCTGGAACGATGCGCGGCAACGGCGAAACCGGGACCCAGCCACCTATGGGAGAATTGTCAGACCATGTCACCGAGACCCCTCACGGCGCTTGAACCGGCCGCCACCCCGCCCGAGTTCATCCGCAATTTCTGCATCATCGCCCACATCGACCACGGCAAGTCCACGTTGGCCGACCGGATGCTGCAGATCACCGGCGTCGTCGATGACCGTTCGATGCGCGCCCAATACCTTGACCGGATGGACATCGAGCGCGAGCGCGGCATCACCATCAAAAGCCAGGCCGTTCGTATGCCGTGGGAACTCGACGGGCAGACCTACGCCCTGAACATGATCGACACCCCCGGCCACGTGGACTTCACCTACGAGGTGTCTCGCAGCCTGGCCGCGTGCGAGGGAGCAATCCTCCTCGTCGACGCCGCCCAGGGGATCGAGGCGCAGACCCTCGCCAACCTCTACCTGGCGCTGGAGAACGACCTCACCATCATCCCGGTGCTGAACAAGATCGACCTGCCGGCTGCCGACCCCGACAAGTACGCGAAGGAGCTCGCCAGCCTGATCGGTGGCAGTCCCGACGACGTGCTCCGGGTTTCCGGCAAGACCGGTGTCGGTGTCGCCGAACTCCTCGACCGCGCCACCCGCCTCATCCCGGCCCCGGTCGGCGACCCGGCCGCCCCGGCCCGCGCGATGATCTTCGACTCGGTCTACGACAGCTACCGTGGCGTCGTCACCTATGTGCGCATGATCGACGGCAAGCTGGGCCCGCGCGAGAAGATCCAGATGATGTCGACCCGTGCCACGCACGAGATCCTCGAGATCGGCGTCACCTCGCCCGAGCCCACCACCAGCAAGGGCCTCGGCGTCGGCGAGGTCGGCTACCTGATCACGGGCGTGAAGGATGTGCGCCAGTCGAAGGTCGGCGACACGGTGACCACCGCGCTCCGCCCCGCCACCGTCGCCCTTCCGGGCTACACCGAGCCGAAGCCCATGGTCTTCTCGGGCCTCTACCCGATCGACGGCAGCGACTACCCGGCCCTCCGGGAGGCCCTCGACAAGCTCAAACTCTCCGACGCGTCCCTCGTGTACGAGCCCGAGACATCCGTCGCCCTCGGTTTCGGTTTCCGCTGTGGTTTCCTCGGGCTGCTGCACCTGGAAATCATCACCGAGCGGCTCGACCGGGAGTTCGGCCTCGACCTGATCACCACGGCGCCCAGTGTGATCTACGAGGTCACCACCGACGACAAGAAGTCTGTCACGGTCACCAATCCGAGCGAGTTCCCGAACGGGAAGATCGCCAAGGTCGAGGAGCCGATCGTGAAGGCGGCCATCCTCGCACCCAAGGACTACGTCGGCGTGATCATGGAACTCTGCCAGAGCCGCCGCGGCACCCTGCTCGGCATGGACTACCTCGGCGAGGACCGGGTCGAGATCCGCTACACGATGCCGCTCGGTGAGATCGTGTTCGACTTCTTCGACAATCTCAAGAGCCGCACCGCCGGCTACGGCTCGCTCGACTACGAACCCATCGGCTCTCAGGAGGCCGACCTGGTCAAGGTCGACATCCTGCTGCAGGGCGAACAGGTCGACGCGTTCAGCGCGATTGTGCACCGCGACAAGGCCTACGACTACGGCGTGCTGATGACGGGAAGGCTGCGCAAGCTCATCCCGCGCCAGCAGTTCGACGTGCCCATCCAGGCCGCGATCGGCGCCCGCATCATCGCCCGCGAGTCCATCAGTGCCATCCGCAAGGATGTTCTCGCCAAGTGCTACGGCGGCGACATCTCCCGCAAGCGCAAGCTGCTGGAGAAGCAGAAGGAGGGCAAGAAGCGCATGAAGATGGTCGGCCGGGTCGAGGTTCCCCAGGAGGCGTTCATCGCCGCCCTGTCCGGTGACGAGCCCCCGAAGAAGAAGTAGACGGATGCGCCGCGCCACCTTCACCGATACCGCCGTCACCTACGCGTCCATCGGCGGCACCCTCGCCCCGGACCTGCTCCGGTTCCCACCCAAGGGCTACCGGCCCCTCGAGCGCACCGTGCGCCTTGGCAGCGGTGAGGAGCGCTTCCAGCTGGCCTCGAAGTCGCTGATGACCTGGGGCGTGCAGCGGGGGAGCGGAATGACCGTCACCGACCTGCTGGACGGCACCGGCCAGCAGTACACGGGACTCGTCTTCGACGCCGACGGCCAGGCCGCCCGCGACCAGAAGCCCGAGCCGGACGAGGCCGTCTTCGCCGAGGACGGCACGCCCTACATCGTCAACGGCATGTCCGCGCACCTCACGAGCAAGTTAGGCCCCTTCACCATCGATGCCCCCGTGCGCGTGGTCTACGTGATCGATGAACCCGACCGCCTCGGCTTCGCGTACGGCACCATGGCCGGGCACCCGGCCAGCGGCGAGGAATCGTTCATCGTCGACAGACGCGAGGACGACTCGGTCTGGCTGACCATCCGCGCCTTCTCCCGCCCCGGCAACTGGTTCTACCGGCTGGGCTGGCCGTTCGTGCGGCGGCAACAGGCCAAAATCACCGCTCGGTACCTACGCGCGCTGCATCCGATCGGCGCGGTCTAACCGCATGGGCAGTGCCCTTCCCCTCGGCGACCCCGCACCCAGCGACGGACTGCTGCCGGCCTCGGCCGCCGTGGGAGCAGCCCAGCGCGATTTCGGCGTCTACCTGCACGTGCCGTTCTGCCGGGTCCGCTGCGGCTACTGCGACTTCAACACCTATACCGCCACCGAGTTGCGGGGCGCTAGCCAGCATGACTACGCCGGCCAGGCGATCACCGAGGTCCAGTCGGCCGGCCGGATCCTGACTCAGTCGGGCGTGCCGGCCCGCCAGGCGGCGACCGTCTTCTTCGGCGGCGGCACCCCCACCCTGCTCCCGGCCGACGACCTGGTGCGGATGCTGGAGGCCGTGCGCTCCACCTGGGGGATCGCACCCGGCGCCGAGGTGACCACCGAGGCGAACCCCGACTCCGTCGACGCCGCTTACCTCGGCCGCCTCGCCGACTCCGGCTTCACCCGGGTGTCCTTCGGCATGCAGTCCGCGGTACCGAGCGTGCTGGCCACCCTCGAGCGCACCCACGACCCCGAGCGCGTGCCGCTTGTGGTCCAGTGGGCGCGCGAGGCCGGCCTCGACGTGTCCCTCGACCTGATCTACGGCACACCGGGGGAGACCCTCGTCGATTGGCGCACCAGCCTCGAGCACGCCATCCGGCAGGCTCCCACCCACGTCAGCGCCTACTCGCTTATCGTCGAGGAGGGCACCAAGCTGGCCCACCAGATCAAGCGCGGCGAACTGGCCCCTGTCGATGACGACGTTCAGGCCGAGTTCTATGAGCTGGCCGACGACCTACTGTCCTCGGCAGGCTACGGCTGGTATGAGGTCAGCAACTGGGCGACGGATGACGCGCACCGCTCGCGCCACAACCTCGCCTACTGGCGCAGCCAGGACTGGTGGGGTGTGGGGCCCGGAGCCCACAGCCACATCGGTGGGGTGCGCTGGTGGAACGTCAAGCATCCGTCGGCCTACGGCGATCGGATTCGCGCCGGCGACTCACCGGCTGCCGGGCGGGAGACCCTCGATGCGGCCACTCAGGAGGTGGAGCGGGTGCTCTTGCTCACCCGAATCCGCGAGGGTATCCCCATCGACTCGCTCAGCCCGCTCAGGCGCCACGAGGTGGCGGGACTCATCGCCGACGAACTCATCGACGCGAAAGCAGCCCTCTTCGGTTCGATCGAACTGACCCTCAGAGGACGCCTCCTGGCGGATGCCGTCGTGCGCCGCCTGCTTGCCGACTGAACTCAGTTCACGAACTTGATCGACAGCGGATACGTGTAGTACTCGCCCCGGTTTGCGGCCAAGGCGGCCATGATGCCGAACACGACCATCAGAACGGAGGCAGCCAGGAGAACGAGGTAGCCGACGAGGATGATCGTCAGGACGCCGCCGACCGCGTAGGCGATCAGGAGCGTGAGCTGGAAGTTCAGTGCGGTCGCGGTGTGTGCCCGGATGAACGGGCCGCGGTCCTTGAGCACGATGTAGCCGATCAGGGCCGGCACGAAATAGAACAGAATGCCGCCGACGTGCACGAGGGTGGCCCACAGTTTTTCGTCGGCCGGGTTCATCGGGGTGGGAGCCTGGTTCGGGTTGGGGGGCGGCGGTGGGGTGGAATTGGTCATTGGTGCTCCTTCTGAAGAAAAACCGAGTGCGCCGGGCTACTTGATCAGGCGCAGGGCGAACGGGTACCGGTAGTGGTTGCCGTCCTTCGCCTGGAGGTAGCCGAGCACCGAGAAGACAACACCGAGGATGTACAGCACCCAGGCGAGACCGCCGATGACGCCGCCGATGCCGAATGTGAGGAAGCCGATAACCGTCGCAAAAAAGTTGATCGCGAAGTAGCCGATCAGAAGCGTGATCTGAAAGTTGAGCGCTTCCTTCGCCTCGACGCTGGTCAGAGGTCCGCGGTCTTTGAAGAGCAGCCACAGCACCAGGGACGGCACGAACATGAGGATCCCGCCCAGATGTGCGAGGGACGCCCATTGGCGGTCATCCGCCTCCGTCAGGGGTGCCGACGGTCCCGGGGCGGCAGGCTGGTAGGGCGGTTGCGGCGGCCGTTGGCCCTGGTACGGATCATCGGGTCCGGGACCAGTGAAATTACTCATGATCATGCCTTTCAGTGCACCGGGGAAGAGGTGCTACATGCCTAAGTTACTGCGCCCCAACATTGGGGAGCAATGGGTAAGCCCAGCCGGTCGCGGTATGATTGGCAGTCACATACCGCGAGTGCCAATCGATGCTGCACTCGCGACGCTGGGAGGAGGCGAGCGCCATGGTGTCCGATCGCAGTCTCGAAGTCCTGCGTGTGATCGTTCAGGACTATGTAGCCTCCCGCGAACCCGTCGGTTCCAAATCTATCGTCGACCGGCATTCCTTCGGGGTCTCGGCGGCCACGATCCGCAACGACATGGCCCTGCTCGAAGAGGAAGAGTTGATCGCGGCTCCGCACACCTCGTCGGGCCGCATCCCCACCGATAAGGGTTACCGCCTGTTCGTCGACCATCTCGCCGATCTGCGCCCGCTCTCGGCGGCGCAGCGCCAAGCCATCGAGACGTTCCTCGGTCAGTCGGCCGACCTTGACGAGGTGCTGGCCCGCAGCGTGCGGCTGCTCTCGCAGCTCACCCATCAGGTCGCCCTGGTGCAGTATCCGTCGCTGTCCCGCGCGAAGGTGCGCCACATCGAACTGGTGCCCCTGTCCGAGACTCGCCTCCTGTCGGTTCTGATCACGGATGCCGGACGGGTCGAGCAACGCGTCGTCGACCTGCCCCGGCCTCTGGCTGAACCCGTTCTGATCGAACTGCGCACCCGGTTGAATTCTGCCCTGGTCGGGCTCGGCATGAGCGAGGCCGCCAGCACCCTAACCGGCAGCTCTCTCACCGCCGGCTCCGGCCTCGGCCCGATCGAGCAGCAGGAGGCGGTGGATCTGATCACCGGCACCCTGCGGGACCAGGTCGGCGCGAACAGGCAGGACCGGCTCGTGATGGCCGGCGCCGCCAACCTCGTGCGCACTGAGGAAGACTTCACCGGCAGCATTTTCCCGGTGCTCGAGGCCATCGAGGAACAGGTCGTGCTTCTGCGGCTGTTCGGCGAGATGGCCTCTGACCAGCACGGCGTGTCCGTCAGTATCGGCCGGGAGAATGCCCCGTTCGGTCTGGCCGAGACATCCGTGCTCACCAGCGGCTACTCCTCGCAGGGCGGCAACCTGGCGCGCCTCGGCGTACTCGGCCCCACTCGGATGGACTACTCGAACAACATGGCGGCTGTCCGTGCGGTCGCCCGCTACCTTTCACGCCTTCTCGGCGAGAATTGACCAGTTCCCCTCGGCCCAGAAGCCGGCGGAACACCACATTTCAGAACAGACCTAGGAGAGCCAGCTTTGGCTGACCATTACGAAGTACTCGGCGTTGCCCGCGACGCCTCGACCGACGAGATCAAGAAGGCCTACCGCAGGCTGGCCCGGCAGCTGCACCCCGACGTGAACCCGGGCGCGGATGCATCCGAGCGCTTCAAATCCGTCACGCACGCCTACGACGTGCTCAGCGACGTCAAGCAACGCGACAACTACGACCGTGGCGGCAACGGCCGCTCGGGCGGCGGCGGAGGCGCCGGTTTCGACGGCAACTTCGGCAACTTCGGCGACATTTTCGAGACCTTCTTCGGCGGCGGGGGACCCAGCCGCGGGCCTCGGTCGCGCCGAGAGCGCGGCCAGGATGCCCTGATTCGGGTCGACCTCGACCTCGATGAGATCATCTTCGGCACGCACCGGGAGCTCGAGGTCGACACGGCCATCATGTGCGCGACCTGCAGCGGCACGTGCTGCCAGCCGGGCACCGCGCCCGTCACCTGCGACATCTGCCACGGCACCGGCACCATCCAGCGCGCCGTGCGGTCGCTGCTCGGCAATGTCATGACGAGCAGCCCCTGCGGTTCCTGCCGCGGCTACGGTACGATCATCGCCACTCCCTGCGTCACCTGCCAGGGCCAGGGCCGCGTGCGAGCGCGTCGCACGGTCCCCGTCGACATCCCGGCGGGGGTCGACACGGGCCTGCGCCTGCAGATGCCCGGCAGCGGCGAGGCTGGTCCGGCCGGCGGTCCCAACGGCGACCTCTACCTTGAGATGAAGGTGCGCCACCACGACGTGTTCAGCCGTGACGGCGACGACCTGCTCTGCACCCTCGAGGTGCCGATGACGGATGCCATTCTCGGCAGATCCGCGACCGTCAAGGCGCTCGACGGCGACATCGAGGTCGAGCTCAGGCCGGGCACGCAGAGCGCCGAGATCATCACGGTCAAGGACCGCGGCGTAACCCGTCTGCGCGGGAACGGACGCGGCGACCTGAAGGTCGGCGTGCACGTGGTCACGCCGACCCGTCTCGACCACAAGGAGCGGGAGCTGATCGAGGCCTTTGCGGCCCGCCACAAGGCGCCGGTTCCTGCCCTCAGCGCCTTTCAGCAGGGACTTTTCGCCAAGCTGCGCGATCGGTTTCGCGGCTAGGCGTCGATGGCACACTTCTTCATCGATGAGGCGCTCCACGCCGCCGATTGCGTGCCGGGGGCGGTCGTCGGCATCGGCGGCGCCGAGGCCCGGCACGCGGTCACCGTCAGCCGGGTGCGCCCGGGCGAGCGCCTGCAGATCGGGAACGGGGCCGGGCTCATGCTCGCCGCCACCGTCGTTAACGCAGATGCGAGGCTGCTGACCCTGCGCGTCGAGACGGTGACCGTGACCGCGCTGCTGACGCCGCGCATCCGTCTGGTCCAGGCTCTCGCCAAGGGAGACCGGGACGAATTGGCTGTGCAGGCGGCCACGGAGCTCGGCATCGACGGGGTGATCCCGTGGGCCGCATCCCGCTCCGTGACGCGCTGGGAGGGAGCCAAAATCAAGAAGGGCCGGGATCGCTGGTCCAGCATCGTGCGCGAGGCCTCGAAACAGTCGATTCGCGCGTGGCTGCCCACGGTCGGGGCACTGGCGAGCACCAAAATGCTCGCCGAGCTGGCCGGCACCACCCGGATGCTACTGCTGGAGCCCACCGCGAGCGAACGGCTGACCTCGCAGGCGGCGCCGACCGACGACCGGGATATCCTGCTCGTCGTCGGACCCGAGGGCGGCATCTCCCCGGCCGAGCTGACCCTGCTCGAGCAGGCAGGCGCCACCCGGGTGCGCCTGGGCGACAATGTGCTGCGCACCTCCACCGCCGGCCCGGCCGCCCTCTCCATCCTGAACGTGACGCTCGGCCGCTGGTAGCGCGTGAGCTTAAGATAGAGATATGTCTTCCACCGGCCAAGAACCGTCCATCTTCACTCGCATCGCCGCGCGCGAGGTCCCGGCGACCATCGTCGCCGAAACCGAACGGATCATCGCCTTCACCGACATCGCCCCGCAGGCGCCCGTGCATGTCGTCATCACGCCGAAAACATCCGAGTACAGCAACGTGGTCGAGCTCGCGGCCGGAGACCCCGGGCTGCTGACCGAACTCATCGAGGTGGCGGATGCTGTGGCGGCCCGGCTGTCCAACGGCCAGTTCCGGCTCGTGTTCAATACCGGCGCCAGCGTCGGGCAGACCGTTTTCCACGTCCACGCTCACCTGCTCGCCCCGCAGGCCGCCGGCGGAACCCTCGGGGAGGGAACGCTTGGTTTCCGGTGAGCCCGGGCCGGGCCAGGCCGAGGTGCACATCACGGTCGACGGCATTGCCATGGTGCGCCTGCTCGGCGCCGACGACCGTCTGCTCGCCGCCGTCGAGAAGGAACACCCCGGCGTCAGCGTGCACGTGCGCGGCAACGAGGTCACCCTGATCGGTGAGACCGAGCACGTCGAGGCGGCGCGTCGCCTGATCGAGGAGCTCCTGCTCATGGTGCGCGGCGGGCGTGACCTCGCCGAGTCCGAGGTGAGCACCTCCTCACGGATGCTCGACACGGACAGTTCCACGAGCCCTTCCGAACGTCTGGGCCCGGCTATCCTCAGCTCCCGCGGCAAGAGCATCCGCCCCAAGACCATCGGGCAGAAGGAATACGTGGACGCCATCGACACCGACACCATCGTGTTCGGGATCGGGCCGGCCGGAACCGGCAAGACCTACCTGGCAATGGCCAAGGCCGTGCAGGCGCTGCAGCGCAAGGAGGTCGAACGGATCATCCTCACCCGCCCGGCCGTCGAGGCCGGGGAACGACTCGGCTTCCTGCCGGGCAGCCTCACCGAGAAGATCGACCCGTACCTGCGCCCCCTGTACGACGCCCTGAACGAGATGATGGACCCGGAACTCGTGCCCAAACTGCTCGCAGCCGGAACCATCGAGGTGGCCCCGCTCGCCTATATGCGCGGCCGCACGCTCAACTCCTCCTTTGTCGTGCTCGATGAGGCGCAGAACACCACTGCCGAACAGATGAAGATGTTCCTCACCCGGTTGGGGTTCGGCTCGAAAATGGTCGTGACCGGGGACATCACTCAGATTGACCTTCCGGCGGGCTCGAGCGGGCTGCGCTTGGTGAGCCGGGTGCTCGACGGGGTCGACGACATCCGTTTCGTGCGTCTGAGCAGTGCCGACGTCGTGCGGCACTCCCTGGTCGGCCGGATCGTCGACGCCTGGACCGCATACGACGCGCAGAAGCAGGCCGAGCGCTACGAAAGCGATCAGGCGCGGGAATTCGCAGGTCGCGGACCCGGCCGCCCCAACTCTCCCCGCGACCGCCTTCCGAAACGGAGATCCTCTTGAGCATCGAAATCAACAACGAATCGACTATCCCGGTCGATGAGGCCGCCATCCTGCGTCTGGCCGCCTACGCTCTGGACTCCATGCACGTGCACTCTGACGCCGAACTGGCGATCGTCCTCGTCGACGAGGGTGCGATGGAGCAGCTGCACGTGCAATGGATGGATGAGCCGGGCCCCACCGACGTGCTCAGCTTCCCGATGGACGAATTGCGCCCGGGCACCGAAGACGCCGAGACCCCGCCGGGGCTGCTCGGCGATATCGTGCTCTGCCCGCAGGTGGCCCAGGGCCAGGCCGAGACAGCCGGGCACAGCGCCCTCGAGGAACTCCTGCTGCTCACCACGCACGGCGTGCTGCACCTGCTCGGATTCGACCATGTGGAACCCGCCGAGGAGAAGGAAATGTTCGGCATCCAGCGAGACATCCTGATCGGCTTCGCCCTGCAGGAACGCCTCCGCGACCGATGATCGGGTGGTTTCTCACGGCGGCCATCCTGTTGGTCGCCTTCGGCGGCCTGATGGCCGCGGTGGACTCCGCCGTCACGAGCCAATCCCGGGCCGACATTCTTGACCTGGCCGAGAAGTCCCGTGCCAAGCGCTCCCTGACGGCGATCGCCGCCGACACCGGGGCGCACCTGAACACGATCAGTTTTGTACGGATCATCGCCGAGACCACGGCGGCCGTGCTGGTGACCCTCGTCTTCGCGACCACGATCGAGGAGCTGTGGCTGGCACTGCTACTGTCCTCCCTGCTGATGACCGCGGTCTCCTTCGTGCTCGTCGGCGCCAGCCCGCGCAGCGTGGGCCGGGCCCACCCCGTGGAGTTGCTCTCCGCGACCGCCCCGCTGGTGCACTTCCTCCGGGTGCTCCTCGGCCCCATCGCCAACGCGCTTGTCGCCCTCGGCAACCGGGTCACCCCCGGGCGCACCCGGCTGGCCACGTTCACGTCGGAGGTCCAGCTGCTCAGCATGGTCGACGAGGCCACCGAGCTCGACGTCCTCGAGGAGGACGACCGGGAACTGATCCACTCGATCTTCGAGTTCAACGAGACCGTCGTGCGCGAGGTGATGATTCCGCGCACCGACATGGTCACCATCGAAGCGGACTCATCGATCGGCGCGGCGATGGGCCTGTTCCTGAGTAAGGGCTTCTCCCGGGTGCCGGTCATCGACGGCGAAGTGGATGACGTCACGGGCATCCTGTACCTGCGCGATGTGGCCCGGCTCGTCTACGAGCGGCCGCCGAACGCGGAGAGCCTCACGGTGCGGGAGCTCGAGCGACCGGCCGTCTTCGTGCCCGAGTCGAAGAAAGCCGACGCGCTGCTCCGCCAGATGCAGCTCGAGTCAAACCACCTCGCGATGGTTGTCGACGAGTATGGTGGCATCGCCGGACTGGTTACCCTTGAAGACCTGATCGAGGAACTCGTGGGAGACATCTCCGACGAGTACGACCGCGACGTTGTGGAGGTCGAGGTACTCGGCGACGGTCGCTTCCGGGTGAGCGCGCGGCTTCCGGTCGACGAGCTCGGTGAACTGTTCGACCTGGAACTGGACGACGACGAGGTGGATTCGGTGGGTGGCCTGCTGGCCAAGGCCCTCGGGCGCTTGCCGGTGGCGGGCTCGGTCGCCAGGGCGAGCGGGTTGGTGCTCACCGCCGAACGCACCGAAGGCCGCCGCAAACGGATCAGCACCGTGCTGGTTGAACGAGACCAAGCGCTGATAGACGCGCAGAACGCATTCCTCGGAGTGTCGGACGATGAGAGAGTGAATGGTCATGACTGAAGTAGAAGGATTCCGAGCGGGGTTCGTGTCGTTCGTGGGACGCCCCAACGTGGGCAAATCCACGCTGACGAACGCGCTGGTCGGGGAGAAGGTCGCGATCACGTCGTCGAAGCCGCAGACCACCCGGCGCGCCATCCGCGGCATCGTGCACCAGAAGAACGGTCAGCTGATTCTGGTCGACACCCCGGGTATCCACAAGCCGCGCACCCTGCTGGGCGAACGACTGAACAGCCTCGTGCAGTCGACGCTGTCCGGCGTGGACGTGGTGGGCCTCTGCATTCCGGCCAACGAGCCGATCGGCCCGGGCGACCGGTTCATCAACGAGCAGCTGGACAACTTTCCGCGGGCCCGCAAGGTGGCCATCGTGACCAAGATCGACATGTCCTCCAAAACCAGTGTCGCCAACCAGCTCCTCGCCGTGTCACAGCTGCGTGACTGGGAGGCGATCGTGCCGATCTCGGCGACCAGCCGCATCCAGCTCGATATCCTCAGCGCAGAGCTGCTGCGCCTGCTGCCCTTGTCGGATGCCCCGCTCTACCCGGCCGACGCGGTCACCGACGAGAGCCTCGAGTCGCGCATCTCGGAGTACATCCGGGAGGCGGCGCTCGAGGGCGTCACCGACGAGCTGCCGCACTCGATCGCCGTGACCATTGACGACATCATCGAACGCGACGACCAGGAACTGGTCGAGATCTACGCGAACCTGTTCGTCGAGCGCGACAGCCAGAAGGGCATCATCATCGGCAAATCCGGCAGCCGGTTGAAGGATGTTGGTGTGCGCGCCCGCAAACAGATCGAACCGCTGGTGGGAAAGCGGGTCTTCCTCTCGCTCCGGGTCAAGGTCGCCAAGGAGTGGCAGCGCGACCCGAAGCAGCTGGGCCGCCTCGGTTTCTAGCCGGCACTCCGCCTGCACCCCGAACCGCCAGCACCCCGAACGAATTCGACGGAGTTTTTGCCTGTATCGGCCTCGGACAGCCGGAAACCGGCCATTTCCCGAAATTATCCGTCGAATTCGTTCAACGCCGGATGCGATCGGGTGGCGTGACCCGATCCGCTGCCGAGGGTGCTGCCGAGGGTGGTAGCCTGCTCTTATGTTTTTCGGTGAGCTGCTTCTTCGCTGCCGCGACGAGTCCTAATCTGAGGCCTCCCTCGTCGCGGAGTTCGTCGTTGGCTACCCACCATTCGCGAGGAGATCCCAGATCATGAAAAACAATCAGACCGCATCCCGGATGCCGATTCACAAGTATCGCCCGTATCAGGAGCAGTTCACGATCGAGCTGCCCGACCGCACCTGGCCGGACAAGCACATCACCGCGGCCCCGCGCTGGTGCGCCGTCGACCTGCGGGATGGCAACCAGGCGCTGATCGATCCGATGAGCCCCGAGCGCAAGCGCATCATGTTCGACATGCTCGTGCGGATGGGCTACAAGGAGATCGAGGTCGGCTTCCCGTCGGCCAGCCAGACCGACTTCGACTTCGTGCGCAGCCTGATCGACGGAAATGCCATTCCAGACGACGTGACCATCCAGGTGCTCACCCAGGCGCGCGAGCACCTGATCCGGCGCACCTACGAGTCGATCGCGGGCGCCAGGCAGGCCATCGTCCACCTCTACAACTCCACCAGCGTGCTGCAGCGCAAGGTCGTGTTCCGCGAAGACAAGCAGGGCATCATCGACATCGCGTTGGCCGGCGCGCGTCTCTGCCGCGCCGCCGAGGCATCCGTCCCCGGCACCACGGTCTACTACGAGTACTCCCCGGAGAGCTACACCGGTACCGAGCTGGGATTCGCCGTCGACGTCTGCAACCAGGTGCTGGAGGTCCTCGAGCCCACGCCGGAGCGCAAGGTCATCATCAACCTGCCCGCGACCGTCGAGATGGCCACACCCAACGTCTACGCCGACTCCATCGAGTGGATGTCCCGCCACCTCGCCCACCGCGAGAACGTGCTCATCTCCCTGCACCCGCACAACGACCGCGGCACAGCCATCGCGGCCGCGGAATTGGGCTACCTGGCCGGGGCCGACCGCATCGAAGGCTGCCTGTTCGGCAACGGGGAGCGCACGGGCAACGTCGACCTGGTGGCGTTGGGCGTCAACCTGTTCACCCAGGGTATCGACCCGCAGATCGACTTCAGCAACATCGACGAGGTCAAGCGCACCGCGGAGTACTGCAACCAGCTGCCTGTGCCCGAGCGCAGCCCCTGGGCCGGCGACCTGGTCTTCACCGCGTTCAGCGGCTCGCACCAGGACGCCATCAAGAAGGGCTTCGAGGCCATGGCAGTGGATGCCGCCACGCAGGACTGCGGCGTCGACGACCTGCTCTGGGCGGTCCCATACCTGCCGATCGACCCGAAGGACCTCGGACGCAGCTACGAAGCCGTGATCCGGGTCAACTCCCAGTCCGGCAAGGGCGGCGTGGCCTACCTGCTCAAGACCGACCACGCCCTGGACCTGCCGCGCAAGCTGCAGATCGAATTCTCCGGCGTCGTGCAGTCCAAGACCGACCAGGAGGGCGGCGAGGTCACCAGTGAGCAGATCTGGGAGATCTTCAACGACGAGTACCTGCCGGCCAGCCACACCACGCCCGACGCCAAGTGGGGTCGGTTCGAGCTGCACGCCACGCGCACCTCGAGCGACCTCTCCGGTTCGGTCGAACTGTCCGTTGACCTGCGCGACGACACGACCGTGTCCAGCGCGGTCGGCGCGGGCAACGGCCCGATCGCGGCGTTCCTCGGCGTGATGGCCGAACGCGGCATCGCCATCACCCTCTACGACTTCGTCGAGCACGCCATGTCGGCAGGCGGCGACGCCCTCGCCGCGGCCTACGTCGAACTCGACGTCAACGGCACGCGGTTCTGGGGCGTCGGCATCGACGCGGACATCTCGACCGCCTCGCTCAAGTCGGTGGTGTCGGCGGTCAACCGCGGCATCCGCGCCGAGGCCGGCAAGCGGTCTCTGGCGGACGCGACCGCCTGACCCCGGGTAGCCTCAGCCGGCACGTGAACTCAGCCGGCGCGTGAGCAGAAAATCGTCAGCCCGGCCGAGTGCCTTCCCCGGGGGAGGCGCTCGGCCGGAGCGATGGTTCTCGGCTGCGTGCTGTCAGTCCGGCTCTAGACCCGCGCCGTGTCCTTCGTCTTCGCCCGGTGCGTCGGAGCGACGTGAGTCGGGTCGGCAGTCGCCCTGGCCGGTCGTGCCTTGGGCGCAGGGGTCAGCACCATCGTGCAGTCGTCGATCGCGCCGGCGAGCAGGTCGTAGAGCTGGCCGTCCGGGTCGGGAACGCACGCTTCCGCGATGCCCTGCACGGACACCCGGATGATGGTCTCCGCCGTGCGGTCCGTGAACTTGCTCCGAGACCAGGATCCCATCGAGGCGATGAAGTCTCGCGCCCACCGTTCGGTCGCCGGTGCCGCGTCAAACGAATTGCGGATGCGCAGGGCGACGTCGTCGGGAATGGTGCCGTTGGCCTCGGTCAGGTACCGTTCGCAGTTGAGGATCCCCACGGCAAGGGCCCGTTGGTGGTCTGCACTCGTGACCGGGAGCGCGGATGTGGCCGCCCGCAGAGCGATCAGCAGGCGCACCCGTGCGTTGTCCCCGCGCAGACCGATCACCGACGGGATCAGCGGGGCCAGCCGGGCCCGGGCGGTGTCCGACGTGCAGTCGTTCACCATCCGAGCGACGGAGGCGAGTAACGGATGAGTGCAGGCAGGGTGGTCACTCCAGGCCACTCCGGCGAGATAGGAGGCGAACTCCATGAAACAGGCGCCGGAACGTGGGTTTCTGTGCTTGCCTCGGGACAGGACCGGCATCAAATCCGGCATCGAATCGGGCACGTTGCCCTTCATCATGTTCATGAGGTTCCTCCAAACGACGTGAGATCTTCTTACCAGTCTGACCCGGGACGCAATGAAAGGCGAGAGCGGAATCCGTCGTTTGTGGACCAGTTTCGGGCCCGTTCGGGGCCTCAGGCCCCGCGGTTCCTGCGCCGCCGGAAGGCGACGATATTGTCGCGCCGCCACCGGGGCCAACTGCCGATCGCGCGCTGCTGCGGCAGGCTCCAGCCGTACCGCGCAGCGAGGATCCGGATGACCGTCGTCACCACGACGCAGGCGATCCCGGCGATGGTGATGGGCACCTGCAGCATGAAGAGCACCACGAGCAGGCCGCTGCCGACCCCGGCCGCGACGGCGTAGAACGAGCCGACGTGCATCACGGCGATCGGCACGTTCAGCATCATGTCCCGCAGGGCCGACCCACCCACCGCCGTGACGACCCCGACGAACAGGGCGGGGATCTCCGGCAGGCCGACGGCGAGTGCCTTGCTCGTGCCGAGGGCGCCGAACAGCCCGATGGTCACGGCGTCGAGGGCGATGATGAACGGGCCGAGCCGGTTGAACAGGCTCTGCAGCAGCATGCCGAGCAGAGCCGCCCCCGCGCACACCGGCAGGTACCAGTTACTCTGCAGCGCGGCCGGCACGCCGCCCAGCAGGATATCGCGGAGCAAACCGCCGCCGAGCCCCACGGTGACGCCGATCAGCGCGATGCCGAGCAGGTCGAAGCGGCGGTCGGTGAAGCGGCCGGCGAACATGGCGCCCTGCACGGCTCCGATGGCCACGGCCGTGAGGTCGAGCCAGAGCGGGATGAAGAATGAGGTGGAGGGCACCCCTAATGAAACCACTGAAACGGTGGGTATCGGCGCGCTTGACGACCCCGCGCTCCCGCCAGGTGGGAGAATTCAGGGGTGCCTGTCTACCGTGATGATGTCGTCGTGCTGCGCACCCAGAAACTGGGCGAAGCCGACCGCATCGTCACCATGCTCACGCGCCAGCACGGGAAGGTGCGCGCGGTGGCCAAGGGTGTGCGCCGCACCGCGTCGAAATTCGGGGCCCGGCTCGAACCGTTCATGGTCGCCGACGTGCAGCTTTGGGAGGGGCGGAGCCTCGACGTCATCACGCAGGCGGAGTCCATCGCTTCTTACGGAGCCCTGATCACGGCCGACTACCCGAGCTACACGGCGGCCAGCGCCATGGTCGAAACCGCCGACAAACTCACCGAGGCGGAGGGTTCGCTGCAGCAGTACCTGCTGCTCGTGGGTGCCCTCCGGTCGCTCTCCCGCCGTGAGCACGGCGCCGGCCTCACCCTCGACTCCTATCTGCTCCGAGCACTGTCGATGGCCGGCTGGGCACCCAGTTTCCAGGACTGCGCACGGTGCGGAGCCCGGGGAGCTCACTCAGCGATGGTTGTGCAGGCTGGCGGGATCGTCTGCGACGATTGCGCAGCCCCTGGTTCGCCGAGGCTCGATCCGGCCACCATCACCCTGCTCGGCTCCCTCCTGACCGGCGACTGGGAGCACACCAAATCCACCCCTCCCCAGACCAGAGCCCAGGCCACCGGGGTTGTCGCCGCCTACACGCAGTGGCACCTCGGGCGCGGCCTTCGATCGTTGGAACACGTGAGTCGATGACACCTGCGCTCTTCCTCAATCCCTTCGGCCAGAAGCCCCTGACCCACAAGGATGCGGTGCCGTTCAAACCCTTGGACTGGACGGGCCTGTACCCGCCCGCCCTGCCGAAGCAGGCCGTTCCCGAGCACGTGGCGGTCGTGATGGACGGCAACGGCCGGTGGGCGAACGCGCGCGGGCTGCCTCGGGTGGAAGGCCACAAGGCGGGGGAGGCTGCGCTTCTCGACGTCGTCGCCGGGGCCATCCAGATCGGCGTCAAACACCTGAGCGTCTACGCGTTCTCCACCGAGAACTGGAAGCGGTCACCCGACGAGGTTCGCTTCCTGATGGGATTCAACCGGGACGTCCTGCACCGCCGGCGCGATCAGCTCAACGAATGGGGGGTGCGCGTGCGGTGGGCCGGACGCAAGCCCCGGCTGTGGGCATCCGTCATCAAGGAACTGCAGTTCGCCGAACGGCTGACCACCGGGAACGACGTGCTCACCCTCACCATGTGCGTGAACTACGGCGGGCGCACCGAGATCGCGGATGCCGTGCGCGCCTTGGCTGAGGACGTGGCCGCAGGCAGGTTGAAGCCCACCGGGATCACCGAGAAGTCGATCCAGCGGTACCTGTACACCGCGGACCTCCCCGACGTGGACCTGTTCCTGCGCAGTTCGGGGGAGCAGCGCACCAGCAACTTTCTGCTCTGGCAGAGCGCCTACGCGGAGATGGTGTTTTTGGACACCCTCTGGCCGGACTTCGGCCGTGGGGACCTGTGGCGGGCGATCGAGCTCTACGCGGCCCGTAACCGCCGCTACGGCGGCGCCGTGGACGCGCCGACCGTCTAGGCCGGGAATACAACGTGGGGCTCCATCGGTTGACCTCACAGTGAGTGAAGCCATTAAAGTAGACATCTGGTCCGACGTTCAGTGCCCCTGGTGCTACATCGGAAAGCGCAAGTTCGAGGCCGGGGCGGCCCTGTTCGACGGGAACGTCGAGGTTGAGTATCACAGCTTTGAACTCGCCCCGGATACCCCGGTCGACTTCGATGGCAGCCCCGTCGACTACCTCAGTCAGCGGAAGGGCCTGCCGGTCGCCGAGGTCGAGCAGATGCTCGAGCGCGTCACCGGCATTGCCGAGAGCGTCGGGCTGCACTACGACTACGACTCCGTGCATCAGACCAACACTGTCATCTCGCACGAGCTGCTGCACTACGCGAAGGCGCACGGCCGCCAGCTCGACATGAAAGAACGACTGCTTAAGGCCTACTTCGTCGACGGCCGCCACGTCGGCCGGATCGCCGACCTCGCAGACCTCGCCGCCGAAATCGGCCTGGACCGTGACGACGTCATCCGCGCCCTGACCGCCCACGACTTCCTCGCGGATGTCAAGGCCGACGTCGCTCAGGCCAACGCCTACGGCATCCAGGGGGTGCCCTTCTTCGTCATCGACGGCAAATACGGGATCTCCGGCGCCCAGGACCCCGACACCTTCGCCCAGGCCCTCCGCCAGGCGCACACCGAAAAATCCGAGGAGAAGAACAAATGAGCGACGCACCAGATACCACCGCCCCGGTCGCCCCCGCCGAGGCCGCGTCCGTTCCCACGATCGAACTTCTCGGCCAAGCCACGGCCGGCGGATGCTGCGGCGGCGGCTCCTGCGGCGTCTAGCCGGGTCGTCAGGTAGGCGTCCCGGCGTGGGGGAGAATTGAACGGATGACTTCCGTAACCCAGACCAGCCCGGCGAACCTCACGATCGGCCCGCTCACGCTCGACGTGCCCGTCGTTCTCGCGCCCATGGCAGGGATTACCAACACGGCGTTTCGTCGTCTGTGCCGTGAATACGGCGCAGGCCTCTATGTCAGCGAGATGATAACCTCCCGTGCGCTGGTCGAACGCACGCCGGAGTCGATGCGACTGATCAACCATCACGAGAGCGAAAAGACCCGCTCAATCCAGCTGTACGGCGTGGACCCGAAGACCGTCGCCGAGGCGGTCACCCTGCTTGTGGCCGAGGACCGGGCCGACCACATCGACCTCAACTTCGGCTGCCCGGTTCCCAAGGTCACCCGCAAGGGCGGCGGCGCCGCCCTGCCCTGGAAGCTCGGGCTCTTCCGTCAGATCGTCGAGGGTGCCGTCACCGCGGCCGGTGACGTGCCGGTTACCGTCAAGATGCGCAAGGGCATCGACTCCGATCATCTGACCTATCTGGAGGCTGGCAAGGCGGCCGAGGGCGCCGGTGTCGCGGCCATCGCCCTGCATGCCCGCACGGCCGCCGAGTACTACTCCGGCCAGGCCGACTGGTCCGCCATCGCGACCCTCAAGAAAACCGTCACCAGCGTGCCCGTGCTCGGCAACGGTGACATCTGGTCCGCCGAGGACGCCCTGCGCATGGTCGCGGAGACCGGCTGTGACGGCGTCGTCGTCGGGCGCGGCTGCCTGGGCCGCCCCTGGCTGTTTGGTGACCTCGCCGCGGCTTTCCGCGGCGGCGAGTTCGGCGCGGCGGCTGCCAGGATCCAGCCCAACCTGGGCCAGGTCGCCGACGCCTTCCGCCGCCACGCGGTGCTCTTGACCGAATTCTTCGAGAGCGAGGAGCGAGCCTGCCGGGACATCCGCAAGCATGTGGCCTGGTATTTCAAGGGCTACCCGGTCGGCGGCGACCTGCGGGCGAGCCTGGCCTCGGTCGTCTCGCTCGCGCAGCTCGACGATCTGCTGGGCACCCTCGACGGCGATCAGGACTACCCCGGCGAGGGCGCCGAGGGGCCCCGGGGTCGGGCCGGCAGCCCGAAGAAAACCTCACTTCCTGAACACTGGCTCGACTCCCGGGAGCTGGTGTCGGCGGAACGCGCCAATCTGACCGAAGGTGAAGGGGACACAAGCGGTGGCTAATGAGACCGGATACAGCAGGCACGACGAGGAACGCTGGCTGCCTGAGGAGCACGGCTCCAGGCGCAGCGATTTCGCTCGCGACCGGGCCCGGCTTTTGCACTCGAGCGCTCTGCGCCGGTTGGCCGCGAAGACCCAGGTGCTGAGCCCGGCCGCCGGTCTCGATTTCGCGCGCAACCGACTCACCCATTCTCTCGAGGTCGCCCAGGTCGGGCGCGAACTCGCTCTGCGGCTGGGCCTCGACCCGGACATCGTCGACACCGCCTGCCTGGCGCACGACATCGGCCATCCGCCCTTCGGCCACAACGGCGAGAAGGCCCTCAACACCTGGTCCGCAGACATCGGCGGCTTCGAGGGTAACGCGCAGACGCTCCGCCTGCTCACCCGACTCGAACCCAAGGTCTTCGGCCGTCACGGCCGCAGCTATGGGCTCAATCTCACCCGGGCGAGCCTCGACGCGAGCTGCAAATACCCTTGGCCGGCCGACTCGTCGGTCGCCGATCCGAGCGGCCGCGCCAAGTACGGCTTCTACCCGGACGACAGGGAGGCCTTCGAGTGGATGCGCTCCGGCGCCGCGGAGCGCCGGCGCTGCATCGAGGCGCAGGTGATGGACCTCTCCGACGACATCGCGTATTCCGTGCACGACTTCGAGGACGCCGTCGTCAACGGCTACATCGACGTCGGCCAGCTCGGCAGCCGGACCAACCACGAGTCGCTTCTGGCCACGATGACCGAGTGGACCGGCGATGGTCTCTCCGAGGAGGACCTGGCCGACGCCTTCGACCGGCTGGACTCGCTCAACGCCTGGCTTGAGACCTGGTCGGGCAGCCGCCGCGACCAAGGCCTGCTGAAGAACTTGACCAGCCAGCTGATCGGCCGCTTCAGCGGTGCCGCCGTGCGCGCCACCCGCGACGCCAACCCGGGGGGCGACCTGATTCGGTTCGGCGCCCACGTGGTCGTGCCGCGGGAGGTCGAGGCGGAGATCGCCGTGCTCAAGGGCATCGTGGCGACCTTCGTGATGACGCGACAGACCCGCAAGCCCATCTATGTGGAGCAGAGGCAGGTGCTCACCCTGTTGGCGCGCACGCTGCACGCGACGGGGGACGAACACCTCGACGCGGGATACCGGGAGGACTGGCACGCAGCCGCCGACGCCGCAGCCCGCAAACGCGTCGTCGTCGACCAGGTCGCCAGCCTTACCGACCAGTCCGCGCTGGCCTGGTACGAACGCCTGGTAAAGCACTGACCCGCGCGAACAACAGCACGGACAGCACGGGCAGCACCGCACAGAACGACGACACTACACCGAACACCGACACGGGCAGGACTAACATTCAGCTATGGCAGGCCTGATTCGACAAAACGACATCGAAGAGGTCAAGTCCCGCACCAACATCGCCGACATCGTCGGCGACTACGTGAGTCTCAAGTCCGCCGGCGTGGGATCGATGAAGGGGCTGTGCCCCTTTCACGACGAGCGCAGCCCAAGCTTCCACGTGCGCCCACAGGTCGGTTTCTACCACTGCTTCGGTTGCGGCGAGAGCGGCGACGTCTACTCCTTTCTGCAGAAAATGGACCACGTCAGTTTCAGTGAGGCCGTCGAACGGCTCGCCGGCCGGGTTGGTATCGAGTTGCACTACGAGGGCGGCGCCGGCGAGGCTCCCGACCACACCAATCGGGCCCGCCTGTACGCCGCCAACCAGGCCGCGGCCGACTTCTTCGTGGAACGCCTCGGCAGCCCCGGCGCCCTGGTCGGGCGTACCTTCCTCGGCGAACGCGGCTTCGACTCCCTCGCGGCCGCCCGGTTCGGGGTCGGCTTCGCCCCGAAAAGCTGGGACGAGCTCACCAACCACCTGCGCGCCAGGGGGTTCTCCACCGAGGAACTCACGCTGTCCGGTCTCGTTTCCAGCGGCGACCGCGGCGTGTACGACCGGTTCCGCGGCCGCCTGGTCTGGCCGATCCGGGACATCACCGGGCAGACCATCGGCTTCGGGGCGCGTCGGCTCCTCGACGACGACAAGGGACCCAAATATCTGAATACCCCCGAAACGCCGATCTACCACAAGTCCCAGGTGCTCTACGGGCTTGACCTCGCCAAACGCGACATTTCCCGAGGCCACCAGGTCGTCGTCGTGGAGGGATACACCGACGTCATGGCCTGCCACCTTGCCGGGGTGACGACCGCGGTCGCCACCTGCGGCACATCCTTCGGGGTCGATCACATCAAGGTGCTGCGTCGCGTGCTCGGCGACGACAGCGGGGTCGGCGAGGTCGTGTTCACGTTCGATCCGGATGCCGCCGGCCAGAAGGCCGCCGTGCGCGCATTCAGCGAGGAGCAGCGTTTCTCCGCCCAGACGTACGTGGCCGTCGCGCCCGAGGGACTGGACCCCTGCGACCTGCGACTGCACCGCGGCGATGACGCCGTGCGCCGGCTGATCGACTCGAAAAAGCCCATGTTCGAATTCATGATCCGGCAGTTGCTCGGCCAATACAACCTCGACACGGTGGAGGGTCGCGTCGCCGCGCTTCGCGCCGCGGCGCCGATCGTCGGCGACATCCGTGACCCGACCCTGCGACCCGGTTACACGCACGAGCTGGCGCGCATGCTCGGCATGGAGCTCGGCGAGGTCGGCAAGGCCGTCTCCGCCGCCCTGTCGCGCTCCCGGAGCACCGGTACGGCCACTCCGGGAGCTCGGCCGGGGGAGAACGAGCCGGTGCCCCGGGAGCAGCCGTTCTCCATGATCGACCTGGCGACCGACCCCGTCACCCGGCTGGAACGCGACGGCCTGATGGCCATGCTGCAGCGCCCTACCGTCGTCGGGGTGGATCTGATCCAGCGCGCCGCGGCCACGAACTTCGTGAACACCTCCCTGGCGGTGGTGCGCGACGCCATCGCGGCCACCGCGCCCCACCACGACGCCGTCGACTGGCTCGACCGCATCGTCGCCGAGGTCCCGGCCACGCTGGAAAACCTGGTCAAGGAGTTGGCGATGGCTTCCCTGCCCGAACGGTCCGAACGCGAAATCGGCCGCTACGTGCGCGACATCACCGTGGCCCTGATCGACCGGGACCTGCTTCGCCAGAAGGCCGAACTGCTCGGTCGGCTCCAGCGCGCGGATGCGACCAATCGCGACGTCTATGTGGCACTCCAGCGGGAGCTGGTGCGAGTCGAGGCCGAGCGCCGCAACCTCCGGGAGGATTAGACCGGGCTCGTCTCGCCCGGCTCCTCCTTGGTTGCAGCTCGATAAAGATGCATCGTATTGCGCCGGGACACCGCGCATTCTGTGCTACTTCTTTTCCTACAGCAATGCTGGCCGTGCACGATTCCTGCGCCCGGCATCGGTTTTCTAGAGGAAGAGGCTCACGGCTATGGCATTCTCATCCACTTCACGCGCGAGAGGGCTCAGTGCCGCCGCGGTTGTCGCGGTCGCCGCGTTGACCCTGGCGGGCTGCTCCGCCGGCGGAACCGACGACGAGACCAGCTCGGGTGGCGAAGCCATCACGATCGGCACGACCGACAAGATCACGTCGCTCGACCCGGCCGGTTCCTACGACAACGGCTCGTTCGCGGTGCAGAACCAGGTCTTCCCATTCTTGATGAACACGCCCTACGGCAGTCCGGACGTCGAGCCCGACATCGCCACGGCCGCCGCGTTCACCAGCCCCAACGAGTACACGGTCACCCTCAAGCCCGGTCTGAAGTGGGCCAACGGCAACGAACTCACCTCCTCCGACGTCAAGTTCACCTTCGACCGCCAGCTGGCGATCGCGGACGACAACGGCCCCTCCTCGCTGCTCTACAACCTGGACAGCGTCGCGGCCCCCGATGACACCACGGTTGTCTTCACCCTCAAGCAGGCGGACGACCAGATCTTCCCGCAGATCCTGTCCAGCCCGGCTGGCCCCATCGTCGACGAGGACACCTTCTCGGCCACGAAGCTCACGCCGGACCAGGACATCGTCGACGCCAACGCGTTCGCCGGCCAGTACGTCATCACCAGCTACGACTTCAACAACCTGGTCGGCTACAAGGCCAACCCGGACTACGAGGGTCTCCTGGGCGCGGCCAAGACCGACGTCGTCAACGTGAAGTACTACGCCGACGCCTCCAATCTGAAGCTCGAAGTGCAGCAGGGTGATATCGACGTGGCGTTCCGTAGCCTGTCGGCCACCGACATCGAGGACCTGCGCGGCAACGACAAGGTCAAGGTCGTCGACGGACCCGGCGGCGAACTCCGCTACATCGTCTTCAACTTCGACACCCAGCCGTTCGGCGCCAAGACCGCCGAGGCCGACCCGGCCAAGGCCCTTGCCGTGCGCCAGGCCGTGGCCGACCTGGTCGACCGCGACGAAATCGCCGAGCAGGTCTACAAGGGCACGTACACCCCGGTGTACTCCTACGTTCCCGCCGGACTGACTGGTGCCACCGAGTCCCTCAAGGGCCTCTACGGCGACGGTGAGGGTGCCCCCGACGTCGACAAGGCCGCGGCAACCCTCAAGGCCGCCGGCGTGACCGGTCCGGTAAAGCTCAACCTCCAGTACAGTAACGACCACTACGGCCCGTCGTCCGGCGACGAGTACGCCCTGGTCAAGGACCAGCTGGAAGCCTCGGGCCTCTTCACCGTCGACCTGCAGACCACCGAGTGGGTTCAGTACTCGAAGGACCGCACGACGGATGTCTACCCCATCTACCAGCTCGGTTGGTTCCCGGACTACTCTGACGCCGACAACTACCTGACCCCGTTCTTCCTCGAAGGCGGCTTCCTCAAGAACCACTACAGCGACACGGTGGTCGACGCCCTGATCCTGAAGCAGGCCGTCACCGCCGATCCTGCCGAGCGCACGAAGCTGATCGAGGAGATCCAGGACAAGGTCGCCGCGCAGCTGTCGACCGTGCCGCTGCTCCAGGGCGCCCAGGTTGCCGTCACCGGCCCCGATGTGACCGGAACCAGCGACACGCTCGACGCGTCGTTCAAGTTCCGTTACGCGGCACTGGTCAAAGGTTAGTTCGTCAACCGGTTAGCATTTTCTAATTTGAAACCCGGGGGCATCCAGCCGCTTGCGCGCTGGGTGCCCCCGTCACGTTCTAATCGCACAGTCCTATCGTTAGGCAGGAATGACCACTGTGACCACGCGCCCCCCGTCGCCCCGCGCGACGGGACGCAAGAAACGTCCCGCAACTGACGGCGGGATCGGCCGGTACATCCTGATCCGTTTTCTGCTGATCTTTCCCACCATCTTCATCCTCGTGTCCATGGTCTTCTGGCTGATGCGCACGACCGGTGACCCGATCACGGCCGCTCTCGGCGGGCGTCTCGGGCCCGAACAGCTGGCCGAGCGCATCCAGGCCGCCGGCTACGACCGGCCCATCTTCGTGCAGTACATCGAGTACCTGGGCCAGGTGTTCACCGGCAACTTCGGCACGACCATCAGCACCAACCGTCCCGTCTCCGAAATCCTGGTCACCTATGGGCTGGCCACGTTCGAGCTCGTGTTCTACGCCCTCGTCGTCGCGTTCATCGTCGGGATTCCCCTGGGCATGGTCGCCGCCTATTGGCGGGACAAATCCGCGGACGCCTTCCTCCGGGTTTTCGCGATCCTCTGCTACGCCACGCCGGTGTTCTTCTCCGGGCTGTTGTTCAAACTCGTCTTCGCCGTCTACCTCGACGTGCTTCCCGTCTCCGGGCGGGCCTCGACCGGTTCCGAGCTGCAGATGCAGCTGTTGCCGAACCAGACCGGCCTGTACACGATCGACGCCATCCTGACCGGGGACCCGACCGTGCTCGGGGACGTTCTCGAGCATGCCGTGCTCCCCGCGCTGACGCTCGGGCTGCTCACTGCGGGGGTCTTCCTCCGCCTCGTGCGCACCAACGTGATCGGAACCCTCGGCACCGATTACGTCGACGCCGCTCGCTCGCGTGGGGTGAGCGAGTTCCGCCTGGTGCGGAAGCACGCCTACCGGCCGGCCCTGATCCCGATCATCACCGTGATCGGCCTCCAGATCGCCCTGCTGCTCGGCGGCGCCGTGCTGACCGAGACCACCTTCGAATGGAAGGGCCTGGGCTTCATGCTCTCCGAGTTCCTCAAGGCCCGGGACTTCGTGGCCGTGCAGGGGATCGTCGCCCTGCTCGCCGTGATCGTCGCCCTCTCCAACTTCGTCGTCGATATCATCGCCGCACTGATCGACCCGAGAGTGAGGTACTGAGATGAGTGACGCCACCGTGATCTCCGCCCGGCAGAAGCGCAGCGTCTGGTCCCGCCTCCCCGTCGTGCACCAGCTCAGGCAGAGCATCGGACTCCAGCGCGGGATGCTGGTCGCCGGCCTGGTGATCACCACTCTCTTTGTGCTGACCGCCATTTTCGCCCCCGTGCTCGCGCCCTACGGCTTCAGCCAACTGCGCGACGCCGACGGCGCCTTCGGAGCCCAGCAGCCGCCCGGGGGCGCGCATCCGCTGGGCACCACCGTCAGCGGCTACGACGTGCTCTCCCGGGTGCTGTGGGGTGCCCAGACCGCCCTGTTCGTGATCATTGTGGCCGTCCTGCTGTCGATCTTCGCCGGGGTGTTCCTCGGACTGGTGTCGGGCTATTTCGGCGGCTGGCTCGACCGGATCCTGGTGGTCGTCTCCGACGCCGTCTACGCGTTCCCATCGCTGCTTCTCGCCATCGTGATGTCGATCGTCATCTCCGGGGGCAAGTCCAACCTGATCGGCGGTGTGCTGGCGGCGGCGATCTCGATCACCGTGGTCTTCATCCCGCAGTACTTCCGAGTGATCCGCGCCGAAACGGTGCGGATCAAGGCGGAGGCCTACGTGGAATCCGCACGCGTGCTGGGTGCCGGCAGCGGCCGGATCATGTTCCGGCACGTGTTCCGCAATGCCACTCGCACCCTTCCGCTGATCTTCACCCTGAACTCGTCGGAGGCCATCCTGACCCTCGCGGGCCTCGGCTTCCTCGGGTTCGGCATTGAACCGACGGCCGCCTCCGAGTGGGGCTACGACCTCAACAAGGCCCTCTCGGACGTCACCAGCGGCATCTGGTGGACGTCACTGTTCCCCGGCCTGGCCATCGTGCTCGTCGTGCTCGGCATTACGCTGGTCGGCGAAAGCCTCAACGACCTGGCCGATCCCCGCCTGCGCGGACGCCGCGCAGTCGGCCAGCCGGCCGGGATCGTCGCGCAGACCTCGGTCGTTCCCGGTGGCACCCTCGTCGCCGGCCCCGGCGGGCTCGGCGGACTGGAAGGCACCGCAACCCATCACACCGAAGGACTCGAGGAGCGACCATGACCGACGTGCTCACCATCACCGATCTGGGCATTTCGTTCGCGACCGACGCCGGAGCCGTTCGGGCCGTTGACGGCGTCACCCTGCGGGTCGCTCCCGGCGAGGTCCTGGCCATCGTCGGCGAGAGCGGGAGCGGCAAGACCGTCACCGCCAAGACCATCCTCGGGCTGCTGCCGGAGACGGCGACCGCCTCCGGGGCCGTCATCCTCAGCAGCAAGGACGGCTCGAGCGAGAGCAACGTCATCGCGCTCAGCACAGCCCAGCTGCGGCAGGTTCGCGGCACCGACGTCTCCATGGTGTTCCAAGAACCCTCGACCGCGCTGAACCCCGTCTTCACGGTGGGTTGGCAAATCATGGAGGGCATCCGCGCGCACGGCCAGTTCAGTCGCAAGGAAGCCCGCAAGAAGGCCATCGAGATCCTCGGGCGGGTCGGTATCCCCGACGCGGAAACCCGCGTCGACTACTACCCGCACCAGTTCTCCGGCGGCCAGAAGCAGCGCGTCGTGATCGCCATGGCCCTGGTGCTCGACCCCGGCCTGATCGTCGCCGACGAGCCGACCACGGCGCTCGACGTGACCGTGCAGGCCGAGATCCTGGACTTACTGCGCCGCTGCCGCGATGAATTCGGCACGGCGATCGTGCTCATCACCCACAACATGGGCGTGGTCGCAGACCTCGCCGACCGGGTTGCGGTGATGTACCAGGGCAAGGTCGTCGAAGAGGCGGATGCTCAAACCCTCTTCCGCTCGCCGCAGAACGACTACACGAAGAAGCTGCTCGCCGCCGTGCCTCACGTGGGCCAGGGGGTCGTGCACGCCGCCGCCCGTGCCACGGCCCGCGCGGCCGGCTGGGAGCAGCAGGCGCCGGTCGTCGTCGCCGACCAGCTCCGAATCGAATACCCCGGCCGGCTCGGCCGGTCCGGTTTCACCGCCGTCGACGGCGTGAGCTTCCTGATCCGGCCCGGTGAGGTTCTCGGTCTGGTGGGGGAGAGCGGTTCTGGCAAGACCACGATCGGGCGGGCCATCGCCGGCCTGACCCGGGTGACCGGTGGCTCTCTGACCGTGATGGGCCACGAGATGAACGGGTTCAAGGAGCGTGCGTTCCGGAAGTTCCGCAGCGACATCGGGTTCGTCTTCCAAGACCCGGCGTCGAGTTTCAACCCGCTGCTGACCATCGCCGACTGCGTCGCTGAACCGCTGGTGGTGCACGGTCGGGCGAAGAACGCCGCCCATGCTCGCCCGCGGGTCAACGAGCTCCTCGAGGCCGTGCAGCTGCCGCGTGCCTACGGCGACCGTTACCCGCACGAGCTGAGCGGCGGCCAGCGCCAGCGCGCGAGCCTGGCGCGGGCGCTCGCCCTGGAGCCGCCACTGCTGATCGCCGACGAGCCCACCAGCGCTCTCGACGTCTCCGTGCAGGCGCGGGTGCTGGAGCTGTTCGCCGAACTCCAGCGGGAGTTCGGCTTTGCCGCGCTGTTCATCAGTCATGACCTGGCTGTCGTCGACCTCGTCGCGGACCGGATCGCGGTGCTGTACCGAGGAAAACTTGTCGAGGAGGGCACCAGCGCCGAGGTTCTCGGTGCACCCAAGGATCCCTACACCCAGCGGCTCCTGGCCTCCCTGCCCGTGCCGGACCCGGCCGAGCAGGCCCTGCGCCGGGAGGGACTGCGCCGACTGCGTGAGGCAGGATAGACACATGATCCGCGGCGCCGCACCGACAAGTCCGACAAGTCCGACAAGTCCGATCTCCACCAGTGACCTGACGGTCGAGTACCCGCCGCACGGTGCCAGCGGCGCATTCACGGCCGTGCGTGGCCTTACCCTGCAGGTCGGGGTCGGCGAGGTGCTCGGACTTCTCGGGCAGAGCGGTTCGGGCAAGAGCACGCTGGCCCGGGTTCTGTCGGGCGCCGCGTTCAGCCACGGCGGCGGAGGCACCGGCGACGTTCGACCAGAGATCACCGGGGGAGAGGCGACGGTGCTCGGGTACCGGCTCCGCGGCATCCGTCGGCGCAAGCTGGCCCGGCTCACCTTCGGGGTGGGGCACCTCGCCCAGGATGCCGCCGACACGCTGCCCTCGACTCTGACGGTGGCGGAGATCGTGGCCGAGCCCGTGCTCGACCGAGACCGGCGCTACGACCGGCACATCCTCGACGAGCAAGTGGCGACCATGGTCGACGCGGTGCGGCTTCCGTTGTCGGTGCTCACCAAATTCCCCTACGAGCTGAGCAATGGTCAGCGTCAGCGGGTGGCGCTGGCTCGGGCGCTGGTATTCGGGCCGTCGGTCCTGATCGCGGACGAGCCGACGGCCGGCGTCGATGCCACCGTCCGGGACGCCGTGGTCGACCTGATCGGCGAGCTGCAGCGCGAGCGGGCCTTCTCGGCGCTGGTGATCAGTTCCGATCTCAGCGTGCTTCGCCGGGTCGCAGACCGAATCGCCGTGCTGCACCAGGGCGTGCTGGTGGGGCTGGGCACGATCGACGAGGTGTTCGACGACCCGTGGCATCCGTATGTCGCCGGCCTGGCTGCGGCTCTGATGGGGGAGGCGCCGGACGAGGAGAACGACGACGACAACTACGATTACGAGAGTGAATCCGACGAACATGTCATCGAAAACTGAATCCGTGCAACACCAGGCCGTTCTCACCGACGAGGTCACGCCCCTTCCGGCGCACCGACGACCGGCCCCCGGTCCGATCACCATCCTGCCGCGGCCGGAACCGGCCTTCTCCCGGGCGGTCGAGGCTGCCGGGGGAACCGTGACGGAGCTCTCCGGCGAGACCCGCGGACTGATCTGGCTGGACTACGGCCGGGCCGACGAGCTGCGCGCCACCCTGCACGCGTATCCCGGCATCGGGTGGGTGCAGCTCCCCTGGGCGGGCGTCGACGCCTTCAGTGGGGTGCTTGCCGGCCTGGACCGCCCGGACCTTCTCTGGACCAGCGCGAAGGGCGCGTACGCGCAGCCCGTCGCCGAACACGCCCTGGCTCTCACCCTGGCGCTGTTGCGGGTGCTGCCGAAGCGCGCTCGGGCCGAGGGCTGGAGCACGCTCTCCGAGGGGCGCTCGCTCTACGGCCTCAACGTGACCATCATCGGCGCTGGTGGGATCGCCCGTGAGCTGATCCGCCTGCTCGCGCCGTTCGGCACCCACGTCACAGTGGTGCGCCGCAGCACCGAGCCGGTGCCCGGTGCGGCTCAGACGGTGGTGACGGACGCCCTCTCCGGCGTTCTCCAGACCAGCGACGTCGTCGTCGTGGCGGCTGCGCTCACGGGCGGCACCCGCCACCTGATCGGCCGGGCCGAACTCGAGCTGATGCGGCCCGAGACCGTGCTCGTCAACATCGCCCGCGGCCCGCTCGTCGACACGGACGCTCTGGTGGCAGCGCTGGCCGCAGGAACCATCGCCGGCGCGGCCCTCGACGTGACGGATCCGGAGCCGTTGCCGCAGGGGCATCCGCTCTGGGCCGAGGCGCGGTGCTTGATCACGCCGCATTCGGCCGACACGCCCGAGATGACCGCCCCGCTCCTGGCCGAGCGGATTCGCCTGAATGTGGGTGCCTTCCTTGCGGATGGGCGGTACGTCGGGGTCGTTGACCCTCAAATCGGCTACTGACGGTTGACGCCGATTTGGCAGATCACCAACTTTTGATAAAGTAACAGAGCTGTTCAAGCGACATTCCTCGATAGCTCAATTGGCAGAGCAGCGCACTGTTAATGCGCAGGTTCTTGGTTCGAGTCCAAGTCGGGGAGCGAAAGGCCACCAAGGGCTCCACCCCTGGTGGCCTTTTTTGTATCCCGTTCACTTCCGTGCGACGCGGTCGCAGAAAAGGCGGCATCCGTGGAGTCCTGGCTCACCGTGAGCACCGTTCTGGCCGTGCTCGTCGTCGGGCTGCTCGCCCTCTGGCTGGTCACCCTTGTCCGGGCCCGGCGCGTGGTCTTCGACCGCACGGCGGCCGAACGGCTACGCATTGACCTGCAACTGTCTCTTGCCGAACAACAGGGCCGGCTCGGCATCATCCGGGATCTTCAGGACGTGGCCGTGCTGTCCGTCGCGCGGCTGATCACCCGTGCCGAAGGTGCCCGCTACACGGCCGAGAGCGACCCGTCCAGCGCCGTGCGGGTGGCGACGGCATTGGTCGACGATGGCCGGGTGGCGCTGGCCGACATGCGCCGCGTGCTGACGATCGTGCGCGAGGGTGAATCTGTCTCCGCCGCCCAGCCGGGCCTGCAGTCGGCGAAGGACCTGTTCCGAGTCATGCGTGACGCGGGCGTCACCGTGGTCTTCACCGAGTCAGGCGAGCGGTTCCCGCTCAAGCCGGGCGCCGAACTGGCCGTCATCCGTATCCTGCAGAGCGCGCTGGCCAACACCCTCACTCATGGAGGACGAGGCACGGAGGCTCGGGTCACGATCTCGTGGACTCAGGACGGGCTGCAGCTGCTGGTCGCGGATGACGGCATCCGTGCGGTGGCTCGCCGGGACAGTGCCGACGCCGCCGACTTCGCCGCGCGCACGAAGTACACGATCGACGACGACCTCAAGGCGCTGAGTGCGAACGTAGCCGGGGCAGGCATCACCCAGATGCGCGAGCGCACCGCGATGTTCGGTGGCATCTTCAACGCCGGGACCGTGCCCGGCGTCGGGTTCACGGTCACGGCCATCTTCCCGTCATTGCGCTTCCACAACGGCATCCACGGAGTGGACCTCGACCGCGGCTGATTCTTTCGCCGGGCCAGCGGATCAGGCCGGGCCTACCTGGTCAATCTTCAAGGTTGTCGACGCCGGGCATCCAGCTGAGCCCGGGCGTGCCCCAGCCACGCTTGCGGGTCACCTTGAAGGCGATCTTGGCGTAGAAGTGCTCGAGGCGATCCACGTACAGGGTGCCGTCGAGGTGGTCGTACTCGTGCTGGAAGATGCGGGCCAGCCAGTCTTCGGCGTGAATCTCGAAGGGCTTCTGCTCAAGGTCCACCGCGCGCAGGCTGGCGGAGGGGGAGCGTAGCAGCGGGAAGCGTTCGCCCGGATAAGACAGGCAGCCCTCGACGTCCTCGTTCTCGTCGGCCTCGCCCGAGGGAACCGGGGTGATCCACAGTTCCGGGTTGATGGCCGCGCCACGCCACAGGTGGCCGTCGTCATCGAGGTAGTTGTAGGTGAAGAGCCGGAGCGGCACTCCCACCTGCGGCGCCGCCAGACCGACGCCGGGCGCGGCATCCATTGTCTCGAACATGTCCCGCACGAGTTCATGCAGATCATCGTCGAAATCAGTGACGGGAAGGGCGGGGAAGTGGAGAACGGGATCTCCTGAAATTGCTATCGAACGAACGGCCATTCTTCAAGGATAACGGGCCGGTTCTCGATAGGCTCGTTTGAGTGAACCCCGACCTGACCGACCTGGCTGCGGAAATCGCAATCAATCCACGTCAGGCAATAGGGATTCCACTCGCCCTGGTGGGTGCCGTATTCCTGTCGCTGGGAGCTCAATTCCAGCATCGCGGCGTCACGAAGGTCGAGGCCAAAACGGCTGAGGTCACCGGGGGACTCAACCCGCGCCAGTTGATGCTGCTGCTCGGTCGGCCTTCCTGGGTCTTCGGCACGATAATGCTCGGGCTGGCGATCGTTTTCCAGCTCTCCAGTCTGGCCTTCGCCCCCATCATCATGGTTCAACCGCTCGGCGCCGTCGCCCTCGTGATCACGTCCATCCTGAACTCCCGCATCACCCGGGTCCCCGTCAACCGCGCGTCGAAGATCGCGATCGCGATGTGCGTCGGCGGCGTGGCCCTTTTCGTCACAGTGGCCGCGTTCACCGCCGTGGACAAACCAGTCACCGACGGCAACCTGATCACGATCCTGATCGTGCTCGGCGTCGTGTTGTCCCTCTTCGGCGTCGCGTTCCTCAAGCTGCGTACCCAGTTCAAGGCGATGTTCTACATTGTCGGCGCCGGGGTGCTCTACGGGTTCGTCGCGACGCTGGCCAAGGTCGTCATCAACCGAACCCAGAACGGCAACTTCGAGTGGCTGACCCTGACCTGCGTCATCGGGCTTTTGCTGGCGGCGGTGCTCGGCGCCTACTTCGTGCAAAACGCTTACGCGTCCGGCCCGCCGGACCTGGTCATCGCCGGACTCACCGTGATCGATCCGCTGATCGCCGTCGGCATCGGCATCGTCGTTCTGGGCGAGATCGAACAGGCTCCGCCGTGGGCGGCTGTCGCCTTCCTCGTCGCGGGTGTCGTCGCCATCGTCGGGGTCTTCCTGTTGGCCCGGTATCACCCTCTCGCCGACGACTGACGGCGCTCCAAGCACTCCGTTGGGCGTCCGCGTGGGCGCGCCGCCCCCGGTATGGCTGTTGCAGCACCGGATTAGAATAGGGTTCTAGAAGACTTCGTCAGCGTACGCGCCGTCGAAAACATGATTTATCGCCGGATGACGAACTCCGGCTCACTTACGTTGGGACATTGTCTTTTGTCAGATTTGACCGATTTGCCGAGCGAGTCGTGCCCCCGCGAGCCGGCGAAGAAGCCTCTCCGCATCCTGATCGCGGCGGACACCTTTGCCCCCGACGTGAACGGCGCGGCCCGGTTCGCCGAGCGTCTTGCCGCCGGGATGGTGGGCCGCGGGCACGAAGTGCACATCATGGCTCCAGCCGCGTCACGCAAGTTCGGCACGTGGACCGAGGTGCATGAAGGCCAGCCGATGGTCGTGCACCGTCTGCAGAGCTGGCGCTGGTACCCGCACGATTGGCTGCGGTACGCCCTGCCGTGGTTCATTCCGCGAGAGACCCGGAAAATCCTTGATACGGTCAAGCCGGATGTCGTCCATTTCCAGTCCCACATCAACGTGGGTCGTGCCGTCACGATCGAGGCAGCGAAGCGCGGCATCCGCATCATCGGCACGAACCACTTCATGCCAGAGAACATGCTGGAATTCACCCTTGTCCCAAAGGGCCTGCACGATCGCCTCATCAAGGCCGCCTGGCGGGCTGCGAGGCGTACCTACGGCCGGGCGGAAGCGGTCACCACACCGACCCTGCGAGCCGCCCAGTTCCTGGAGCGCTACACCGGCCTCGAGGGCGTGCTGGCGATCTCATGCGGCATCGACGCCCACAACTACTCGCCGACTTTCGCGCCACGCACCGAGAACCGCATCCTTTTCGTTGGCCGCGTGACCGGCGAGAAACAGATCGACGTGCTGCTGCAGGCCGTGGTCCTGCTCTCGCCCGACCTCAATGTGAAGGTGGAGATCGTCGGTGGCGGCGACCAGAAGCGCAACCTCGAACATCTGTCGCAGGCGCTCGGACTCAGTGGTCGGGTCACGTTCACGGGTTATGTGACGGATGCCGAACTGGCGACCGCCTACACCCGCTCGACGGTGTTCGCGATGCCGTCGATCGCGGAGTTGCAGAGCATCGCGACTATGGAGGCGATGGCGTCTGGATTGCCGATCGTGGCCGCCAACGCCATGGCGCTCCCACACCTCGTGCACGATGGCCAGAACGGCTACCTGTTCGAGCCCGGAAACGCTCAGGACCTCGCCGACAAGCTCACGACAGTTCTGACGGCCGCACCCGACGACCTGAACGCGCTCAAAAACAGTTCCCTCCGGCTCATCGGTGTGCACGACATCAACCGCACCCTGAACACGTTTGAGTGCCTGTATCGCGGGGAACCGGTTATCGACGCGGTCACTTCCGACGCGGCCGCCCGCGGCGCGGAGTAGGCGGGCGAGCCCGCCTTTCGAGCCTGTATCGTTGAACCCGGTGAACCACCCGATCACCACAGAATCGGTCGCACACTCGTCAGAGCAGTTGCGTCGATTGGGGCGGTAGCTCAGCTGGTTAGAGCAGCGGACTCATAATCCGTCGGTCCTGGGTTCAAGTCCCAGCCGCCCTACTTTAAAATAACCGCTGATCGAGATTTATTTTTATTACAATGGGTCTTTCGCCTAGTCGGATTGCACCCACCTCCGCTCTAGACTCCGGTCTAGGTTTGAGCTCCGCGCAAAACTCGGTTGCGCGTCCCGTCGTTTTGGATAAGCAATGGACGTCCAGTGTCTCCGAGGCTTAGGGTCGGCCAATAAGACTGCCGACGAAGCTATGGATCAGTGATACCGATTGACCACAGGGTCATCGGCCAGTGGAGGCTGATCAAGTTGGTGGAGATGGTCCAGCAGTCTTCACGGGCGAGCTATCCGGCGACTGCTGCCCACCGCAGGTCCCTGATGTCGGCACCGTAAGTGACTCGCAGTTGCCTGGAGAGCGGCCTGGAGGTCGGTTCCTTCAACACGGCCGGGCACCCAGCAGGGGCGTTGTTCTACTACCGATACCTGCGCACGTTCTGGTTACTCCCGGCCTCAACCCCTCCACGCCCTCGCCTTCGGGGTGCGGACGGTAGCTTTAGTACATGGCTGTTTCGACGCCGCCCCAGGACCTGCGCCTATCGTGGCGTCGGCTGAGCGTTCCCGAGTGGCCACTGTCTCCGCGGCACGACGCATGAGCCTCACGGAGCACCTGGGGGATTCCGGCTCGCCCGTCCGCGCGTACATCGACGGGATCTCGCCTATCCTGTTAGCTCTCAAGATCGGAGCTGACGGGGCGCGTGCAGTGTCCGACGCGCTGGGCCTTATCGAGCTCGCGGCGAGTAGCGTGATCCTGCCGCCCCTTCCCGGAGTGGATGTCGCGCGGGCGGGAACAGCCGTTGACTTCCGTGTACGCATCGCGCTCGGTGGATTCGATGCTCACGACTCGGCGGCAGCCCTTGGCATCGCTGAGCTGTCGCTGCACAAGGGTGACGTCGAGAACGGCTCTCACCGGGCGCAGATTCTAACTGAGGCGTTCGACGTGGCCGTGCAGATCCTCGAGAGCGTCGCGGGCGAAGTCGACCTTGACCGAGCGGCTCTTCTGCTCGCCCAATGTGAGCAGATTTATCGAGGACGTTATAAGGCCGGCGATATCCCAGCGCGGAGTGCCGGAGTCGGCTGTTGTAAAAGCATGCAATATACCGGATAACGTAGCTTCGAGCTTGTGATTTCGTCGCGTATGCGGTGCGGTAGACGCGCTCGTTCTTGAGCGTCGAGAAAAAACTCTTGGCCATGCTGTTGTCCCAGCACACGCCCGTGCGACCCATCGAGGAGCGCATGCCAAGACTGGTCACCAGGGCCCGAAACTCGGCCGACGTATCCGGCAGTAGAAAATGATGCGGCGTCCATGATGATGGTCAAGCAGCCAGAGCCGACGGTTGGGGCTGTCGGATTTTTATGGCGGTGCTGATGGGGAAGATCCCTGTTGCTTCCACCATTTGAAACCGCCGTCGGATGCTGGGGAACGTTATGCAACGGTCCTAGTCGAACCTCACTGAAAAGCTGCCGTTGCCAGAACATCGGATCTGTGGAAGACCCGCGTCTGACCTCTAATAGCAGGGTGTTCCTCGCAGGATCTGAACGCCCATCAGTCGTGGGTCCCGTTTTCGAGAGCCGAAGCTGACGTAGATACGCGGCCGATTAGTTGATCTATCCCCGATTGAACCGCTGCGCCCGATACTTTCTAGGGTGTCGGCATTCCTCCGTTGACGTTGAGTGTTTCTCCGATGACGAAACTGGACTCTCCGGAGGCGAGGAATACATAGGCGGGCGCGAGTTCGGCTGGTTGTCCGGAGCGGCCGAGTGGGTTGTCCTTGCCGTACTCGGGCAGTTTCTCGGGCGGATACCCCTGCGTCACTTGTAACGCCGTCCAGGTGGGGCCGGGAGCCACTGCGTTGACGCGGATGCCGCGGGGCGCGAGTTGCTGCGCGAGCGCCTTTGAAAAGTTGTTGATGGCGCCTTTCGTGGTCGCATAGTCGAGAAGGAACGGTAGCTGGTGGTAGGCCTCCAAGGATGCCGTGGCGATGATGGTCGAGCCGGGCTTCAGATGCGGTACGGCTGCCTTGATGATCCAGAACATCGCGAACACATTCGTGCGCATGGTGTCCTCGAATTGCTCGTCACTGATGTCTTCCAGTTTTTCGACGAAGACCTGTTTTCCGGCGTTGCTCACGACGATGTCCAGGCCGCCCAGCCCGGTGACGGCAGCTTCGACCAGTTCCCGGCAGTAATTTTTGTCTTTTAGGTCACCAGGGAATGCGACAGCAGTACGGCCGGCCTCTTTGATCAGGCCGACGATGTGGCGAGCATCCTCTTCCTCTTCCGGCAGATAGGAGATTGCAACATCGGCGCCCTCCCGGGCGAATGCGATGGCGACTGCACCGCCGATTCCGGAGTCTCCACCAGTGATGAGCGCCTTGCGTCCGGTAAGCCGCCCAGAGCCGCGGTAACTTGTCTCTCCGAGGTCTGGCACCGGGTCCATGTTCGCTTGGATGCCCGGCTCTGGCTGTTGCTGGATGGGTGGAGAAATGGAGGGGTAACGTGTGCGCGGATCCATGAGGGAGTATTGGTCGGTCGCCATGATGTTCCTTTCGTGGGGCGGGGCTTTAGATCGTGGCTACAGAGCCGGAGTCGACGCGGTAGTTCGCTCCGTTGACGAAGCTAGCGAGATCTGAGCAAAGGAACGCGACCACGCTGGCCACTTCGTCCGGTGTGCCGCGGCGCTTTAGCTCTATGGATGGGCGCTTTTCATCGAGGAAGGTGGTGATCGCATCCGGAATCGAAATGCCAAGCTTGTGTGCCCGCTTCTTCATCATCGCGTCCGTCATCGGGGTATGGATGAACGCCGGTGACACACAGTTGACCAGCAACCCTTCCATGGCGTAGCTGCGAGACAAGCCTTTGGCAAGCGCGAGGACGCCGGCTTTCGCCGAGCAGTACGGCAGTTCGTCGTCGTATGGTTGCACCCCGTCCTCGGACGCCAGAAACACGAGCCGGCCCCAGCCGCCCTTGCGAAGTGACGGCAGGAAGGCGCTGACGAGCCGCACCGGGCCCATCAGGTCGACGAGGAGCGTTTCCATCCAGCCCTCGTCCGTCAGCTCATGGAAGAGGCCTTGGGCGCCGGTAATACCTGCTGACTGCACCAAGATATCGATGTCGCCGACCGCGTCAAGCACCCTGTCTCGAAGGGACGCGATCGAGTCGACACTGGTGATATCGGCAGTGAATGCGTACAGCTGATTCGGTTTCGCGTTCAGCTGCTCGGCCGCCGCATCCAGTTTGTCCTGGTACTGATCGGTGATGACTACCGTGACGCCTTCGGCAAGTAGTCGGTGAGCGGTGTGCCAGCCGATCCCCGAGTCGCCGCCGGAGACGAGCGCTATTTTTCCCTTGATACCAAGATCCATGATTTCACCGTACGCCGCGCACTCAACAATTTTCTATTCCTTGACATCGCCGCTCAACAATGTTGTGGTATTCAAGTGTGCAATGCCGTTGGAGACCCGGAGGTATTCAGGAGCACCGGCGCGATCCTGGGGGAAAGCCTCATCTGGGATGCTCGCGGGGACCATCCCGCAATGCTCTGGTGCGACATCACTGCGGGGCTCATCCACCGAAGTCCGCTGTGCATGCCCGCGGACGGCTCGGCTGACGACACGATCGCGCTGCCCCCGCCTGTGGCCTCATTTTCCGTTGCAGAAATAGGAGGACGTCCGGGTTTCATCGTGTCGCTCGAAGATCGAATCGTCGTGACGGATTCCTCGGGTCACTTGATCCGAACAGTCGCAGAGATCCATCACAGTCGCCTTGGCCTCCGGCTCAATGAAGGAAAGGTTGATCCAGCGGGCCGGTGGATCACTGGGTCGATGAACCTTTTCAATGACGATCCGGTCGGCGCGTTCTACTCGGTTTCCGGTGATGGGGACGTGCGTCTGCTCCGGGGCGGTATCGGTGTCGCGAACGGGCTGGAATGGTCCCTGGACGGTCGTCGCATCTTCTTTACAGACACGAGTGTCGGCACGATCTACACGGGCGCGTACAGCGCGAACGGCGACATCACGGATGTGAATGTGTTCACCCGCGGCGCACCGCACGACGGCCTCACGATCGATACGGACGGAAATTTCTGGGGCGCGCTGTACGGGGGCGGCAAGGTCGTGCACTACAACTCGAATGGCGCTGAGGTCTTCGCCATCGATATACCGGCACTGAACCTCACCTCTGTTGCATTTGGTGGCGCCGACCTCTCCATGCTGTATGTTGCAAGCGCGCGCGAAAACCTGACGCAAGCACAGTTAGAGGCGTATCCGCTGTCCGGTAGCGTATTTGCGATTCAAACGGACACTCAAGGACGCCAACCCACTCCGTTCTTCAGTCGCGGGTGAGTTCCTCGATTGTGATTGCGGCATTGAGGAGTGCGAGGTGACTCAGCCCTTGTGGCAGGTTACCTAGAAAGGCGTTGTCGCTCGGATCGATTATCTCCGAATAGAGACCCACATCGTTCGCCAAATCAATGAGCTCGTCCATGAGCACGACGGACTCGTCATTGCGACCGACGCATGCGAGTGCGGATGCCAACCAGAACGAGCAGGCAACAAATGCTCCCTCCTCGTGGGCGGCCCCGGTGTAGCGATACGTGAGTGGACCATCGCCAAGTTCCGTACGAATTGCGTCTATCGTCGACGACATCCGCGAACTTCGGTCGAACCCGCTGGCCGCGTGGAGGAGTACGGATGCGTCCAGATCGTCGCCGCCCGCCCAGGCCGTGAAGCTCTTTCGCGCTTCGGACCAGCAGTTCTCGCGTACCCACGCTGCGATGAGTTCGGATTCGGATCGCCAGTGTGTGGGGTCTCCCGGGATCTGGCCCATCTCGCAGAGGCGCGTCGCGTCGGTGAGGGCCTGCCAGCATCCCATCTTCGACGAGGTGTAGTGGCGCTGCTCGGTGAGTTCCCATATCCCGGAGTCCGACTGTCGCCAGATGTCCGCCACGTGGTTGGCGAGTGAAGCCAGCAGTAAGCCCGTATCCACATCGAGCACATTTCCGGCCTCGACGTACACACGCATGACATTGAACAGGTCACCGTATACCCCGAGCTGCAGCTGGTTGGCTGCGCGATTACCAATGGTGACCGGTCCAATTCCGCGCCACCCCGGCACGTCAAGGGTTACAACATCACCGGGAACAGCGCCGTCCAGTGTGTAAAGAATGTGCAACTCCGGGCCGCACTCCCTGATCGTGCGAAGCAGCCATGCGACCGCCGCGTGGGTCTCCTCGCGAAGGCCGAAACGAACGAGAGAACGCACCGTATACGCCGTATCCCGCACCCACGCGAAGCGGTAGTCCCAGTTCTTGCCGCCACGGAGGTTCTCGGGAAGCGATGTCGTCGGCGCCGCCGCAATTGCTCCCGTCGGGCTGTAGATCAGTAGTTTGAGAGCCAGAGCACTGCGCTGGACAGCGTCCGCCCATGGCCCGTCGTAGTTGAAGTCACGCGACCACAATTGCCAGCTCGCGATCGTGCGGTTCACACTCTCGTCAGTCAACTCGGGCACCGGCACATGAACCGGTTCGTTCGCGGTACCCGCAACCGTGATGAGGTGGCGGGACTTCGCCGCCGTCGTAAAGCTTCCGGCCAGTGCGCGGCTGCCACCCCCGCGCGGTCCATGCGCCAGTCCGCGCACCGCAATCGTCACGCTACCAACGCGGATGACCTTTCCGTGAATCGTCGTGTCGACCCATGGCGATGCAGTCGAAAGGCACGTACCGGGAGTAACGCGCCATCGGAAACGCACGGCACCACGGATGCCATCGACACGCCTCGCCAGCTCCACCCACGGAAGCCGGCCGGCGAATCCGTTAACGAGAGCATCCGTGACTCGGGCGACACCCGCATCCGTTGTGAAGGTGGTCTCCAGCACATTGGTTCCGGGGACATACCGGCGCGTGACGGTGTAGGTCCCCGCGGGCGCGAGCTCAATGCTGCCGCCCTCTCGTGCGTCCAGCAGCCGCGCGAACACAGGGGTAGAGTTGAGTGCCGATATGGGAAGCCAATCGATGCCGCCATCCAGTGCGACCAACGCCACCGTGCGTCCGTCACCGATCGCAGCGTACGAGCGTAAGTCCGTATAGCCATCCCGGCGTTGAGAGCTCATTCGCCTCCCACTCGTCGACGACATCCGTGAACTGAACCGCCTCGAGCTTAGCCTCGATGCACCGACGGTGCTCGTTGAGCATGCGGCGTTTTATGCCGAGCCAACAGGTCGAGGCATCCGAGCACCCCGTTGCGCTTTCGTATCTCGAAACCTATTTGTGTCGCAACTCATGGGCGGTTTCAAGGAGTGGAAGCAACGGGAGTTATTTCTTTCTTCGAGGTTAGCCTGCTGAGCAGGTCGGCTGGGGTGCTTCGGTTGAGGGTTTTGCGGGGCCGTTCGTTGAGTTCGGTGGCGACTTCGAGGAGTCGTCGGGCGCTGTGCGCGTTCAAATCGGTGCCTTTGGGGAAGTAGTGACGCGGGAGGCCATTGGTGTTCTCGTTCGTGCCGCGTTGCCAGGGCGAGTGCGGATCGCAGAAGAAGACGGGAACGCCCGTCCCTTTCGTGATCTCAACGTGCCGTGCCAGTTCGCTTTCCTGATCGCAGGTCAATGACCGCCGCAGCATCACGGGCATGAGGTTGAGGGCGCCGATGAGCGCGTCATGGAGCGCCGCGGCGCTATGGCCGTTGGGCAGGTGGACCAAGACGACGAATCGGGTCGTGCGTTCAACGAGGGTCGCGATCGCGGATCCTGACGCCGAGCCAACGATGAGATCGCCCTCCCAATGCCCGGGAATCACTCGGTCGTTGGCCTCAGCGGGCCGTTCACTCAACAGCGCCTTGTCGCGAATTCGACCGGGGGTAATGAGATGTGCGGCTCGCGATTTTCGAGCTGATCGCCCTCGTCGTAGGTGCCGGTGCGGGCGGACTCCGACGTAACCGCGGTTTTGCACGTAGAGGCTTTGATAGATCGTCTCGTGGGATACCTGCAGTTCGTCCTGGCCGGCGAACGCGGCTGCGAGGTCGTCGCTGATCTGCTGCGGACTCCAGCTCTTCCGCAAGCGTTCCTCAACGACAGCGGCAAGCTGCCGGACATCGAGCCTGCCGGGTTTGGGCCGGCACGCTCTGATCTCACATCGTTTCTGTGCGGCACAGGACCGATAGCTGCGCGTTGCCGAGTGTGCGTTCCGGCGCAGCTCCCGACTGATCGACGACGCGGCACGACCCAGATCCTGCGCGATTGCCCGGACATCTGCACCACCCAACCTCAGATCCGCGATGCGCAGACGTTCCTCTTGGCCTAGAAAACGTCCCGAAGACGCAACCGTCGGAATGGGTATCCGTCCGCCAGCGGCTTTGATCCATCGATATCCCTGTTTGCGACCCATTCCTATAGATTCACGCGCGGCCGATGCCGACATGCCTTCCCGAACCCGATCCCAGAACAAGTTCTCGCGGACCTTCATGACCAACCTCGACGCCACTAACAGCACCTCCTTCAAACGGTGTTGCTACGACCCCTTGGAACTCCCCGGTGGCTCTTTACGTTGACGTAGCAACACTTAGAAGCCGGAAACCACACCACTCACGGGGATGTAACCGGGTGATTGTCGTTGGTGCCGAGAACAGGTGCTTTGGCAACCCCGTGCGGTGTACGGGCCAACGTAGCCGCCACCAAGAGTGAGCACATACAGCCGCGAGACTGACGTGATTCCATCAAACACTCGGGTACCTGCACCGACAAGTGATCCCGGTGATGTGCTCTCGCTTGTTGACGAAAGCTGTTGGGGAGGCGCAGCATGAAATAGGAATCTATTTTTTCGTGCAAAACCTGCGACGTGAAAATGATTGGAAATCAGGAGGATCTCAGATGCCGAAAGTGGCGATCAATGGGTTGGGTCGAATCGGGCGGGCTGCATTAAAAATTCTGCTCGATTCAGAGAATCTGGAACTTGTTGCGGTCAACGATGTGGCGTCAATTGAGAATCTTGCCTACCTGCTGCGGTATGACACGGTCTACGGCCGGTACCACCGTCAGATTGTTGTGGAGGCTGATGCACTTGTCATCGACGGCCACCGGGTGGTTGTTCTTGCCGAACGGGACCCAGCGGCGCTGCCGTGGCGGGAGCTCGGAGTCGATCTAGTGCTGGAGTGCACTGGTGCTTTCACTCGGGCGGAGGACCTGACCAAGCATATTCAGGCGGGCGCGTCGTTCGTCATCTTGTCTGCCCCGACGAAGTCCGAATCCGTCCCGACGGTTGTGCACGGGGTGAACCGGCCGGATGGGCATCCGCAGATCATCTCTTGCGCCAGTTGCACGACGAACTGCATCACACCGGTCATCGAGATCGCGACAAGGCGTCTGGGGGTGGAGCGTGCGATCATGACCACAATTCATGCATACACCGCGACCCAGCGCCTGGTCGACTCTCCGAGTGACAATTTCCGACGTGGGCGGGCGGGTGGAGCGAACTTGGTGCCCGCTCCTACCGGTGCTGCACAGGCGACAATCCGGGCATTGCCGGAGTTGACCGGGCTCTTCGCCGGGGTTGCGATCCGCGCCCCGATCGAGGTTGGTTCCATTGCCGACATTGTCATTGTCACTTCCCGCCCAACCAGCGTAGAGGAGGTCAACGCTGTGTTCATCGAGGAGGCGAAGACGCCCCGGTATCAAGGCATCCTCGGCGTTTCGGCGGACCCGATGGTCTCCTCCGACATCATCGGCGATTCACGCGCCGCCGTGGTGAACCTTGATCTGACGCAGGTGGTGGACGGCACCCTGATTAAGATCATGGCCTGGTACGACAACGAGTGGGGCTTCACCCACCAAATGATCCGCGAGGCTAGGGCCACCCTCGGGTTACCTTCCAGCGGGGAAACCTCTCCGTGACGAGAAATACACTGAGGTTTCGATATCACCTTCCACAGGGTACGTAGCCCGATCAGCGATATTGGGGCTTCAGGGCAGAGTAATTTGGCTCGACTACAGTCGATGAAGCTGGCTTATTTCCGGCAAGTGCGAGCGGATGATGCGTGAGGGTGGATTGAACGGTCATCTCGAACCCGTCGATCTTCGAGAAGGTGATCGTCGGCTCAACCGACTGTAGTCACGCACTGGCTCGGGCTCACACCGAGTCGTCAGCGGATGCTACGGCCTTGGCTCCCCAATTCGTGTACAAGATTTTTGGTCCTCATCGATCTGCGGCAGGCGGCGGACCTGCTACGAGGCGTGTATGAAGGCACGGATGCTGGTGACGATACCTGATGGAGGTGGCACCCGACTTGGCCCACAACACCGCGGGAACGGGCGCACTTACCGCAGCGGTTATGGGCCGCGGCCGACCGGCCCAATCTGATGATCACGGAGGGCATCCCGGCGATCCGGCGGTTGATCGGTCAGGGCAGCAGCGTGAACATCACGCTGCTGCCCTCAACAAAAGTGCACGAAAACATGGTCGATGCATACCTGTTCGGAGTGGAGGACCGGTTGGTCGACGGCGGGGGAAGGTCGGCATCGCCAGCGAGGGCGCCGCCTATGCCGCTTCACCAAGCTCGTCATCAGTGAGCGCTAACAAACACTGTATGCCGAGCGTGGAGCCCTGATTCAACGAGTACTACGGGCATCGATCTGTCCCACCTACCAAGACTGGATCCATAGCTACAATCACCACAGACCACAGACCACAGACCACAGACCACAGACCACAGACCACAGACCACAGACCACAGACCACAGACCACAGACCACAGACCACAGACCACAGACCACAGACCACAGACCACAGACCACAGACCGCATACCGGCATCGGCGGCAAATCACCCATCGACCGTGCTCACAACGTCAAAGGGAACAACACCTTTTCCGCGTGAACCGGCGGGCTGGAACGAAGAAGCTTCGTCACTGATCAGGTTACCGATGGCTTCAGGACGGCAACAGAGCGATGCCACCATACGAGGCTGCGCCCTTTATCGCGGAGCCGAGTGTCGGGCGCATAAATCTGACATTTCTGATGCGGGCTTCAGCACGTGCGGTTCAATGGGAACATGGCCGGAATCTGTGTGTACACGATCGGGCATTCCACTCATCCCGTTGATGAGTTCGTTGGAATGTTGAAAGCAAATGGTGTCGAACGACTCATCGACGTTCGCACCGTTCCCGGGTCTCGTCACAACCCACAATTTGGGGAACACGAACTCGACACAAGCATGCCGGAGGCAGGTATTGACTATCAGCGACTTCCCGAGCTAGGCGGGTTACGGCATACTCCGGCGGCAGAAGCATCTATCAACGGAGCGTGGCGTAACAGAAGCTTTCGCAACTATGCCGACTACATGCAAACGCCCGAGTTCGTTGCCGGCGTTGACGAGTTGGTGGCGCTGACGAAGAAGCAGACGGTGGCGATCATGTGTGCCGAGGCCGTGCCCTGGCGTTGTCACCGATCACTGATCGGAGACGCGTTGCTGGCTCGCGGTCTGCAGGTTGCCGACATCATGAGCCTGACCTCGACCAAGCCCCACACCCTCACCAGCTTCGCGAAAGTCGATGGTAACCGCCTCTGGTATCCACCGGAAGGGTGAAACCCGAGGGTGCCAATTCGAAGCAAGATGGTGCAGCGAATACGCTCGAAAGATCCAGCAAGATTATGGCAGTGGAAGGCATACCAATGACAAAAAAATTCTCAGTCGGCGATCACGTGCGCTGGAACTCCGAGGCCGGCCATGTGCACGGCACCATCGCGAAAATTCATACGATAGACGTGGAATACAAAGGGCACACTCACCGCTGCAGTCCCGATGATCCGCAGTACGAGATCACGAGCGACACGACCGACCACGTGGCGATGCATAAGGGCGAGGCCCTGACGAAAATCTAGCCATTCGTGACCACCAATGCAGACAAACGGCGAGCGTGAGCACCTCTGTGATTGTCGGCAGTCTTGGAAAACGACCACGGATCAGATGGCGACATTCGCGGGAACGGTGGCTGACACCGCCGTCCTGGCACGGGCAGACACGGGTTAAAGTGGACGCCATCGGTGGTAGTGGATCGGCTTGGTCGATGGGCAGACGATACGCGAGTTCGGTGTCACCGTTCACGTCAAAGATATTAAAGACCGTGCGCACTCAAGAGGTCGAGACCAGCCCCACGACCTTGTCAGATAGGTGCGTTCTCCGACTCAGTCCGAGTGAACTGTTGCTGCTAGCTCGACGATCCAGTCGGGTCAGTAATCCTGACCCGGACACGGCGCAGATGATGACGATGGGCGCTGAGGTGAAGCCGAACTGTTAAATCAGGTCGGTGGCTCGCCTGTCAGTTTTGAGGTCGATTACGGTGTACGCCGCAGTCCGGGTAGAGGTGAGTTGGGGGGTAAACGTGGTCATCTTCTATCTCGTCTGGGAGAGCGAAAATGGCACCACTTTGTGGGCGTGTTGACATGAAGTACCGCGGGTGAAAGTCTGAATTGTAGTTACAAGCAGGCGAAACGAGGACAGTATGGCCGAATTCACCACGGAAACTGATCAGCTCACGGGGGTGCGGCATCGCACTGTCACAGTCGATGGGTTGGAGATCTTCTATCGGGAAGCGGGTCCGGCGGATGGGCCGACGCTCGTGCTTTTGCATGGGTTCCCTGCTGCGTCGCACCAGTACGCGCGCCTGATGGATCGGCTCAGCGACCGGGTGCATCTCATCGCACCGGATTATCCGGGGTTTGGTTACAGTAGCGCTCCTGCCTCGAGCACCGGCGGCGGCGACTTTGTTTACTCTTTTGATCACATTGCCGAGGTCGTCGAAGCGTTTCTGGTGACCCTTAACATTGACGCGTTCTTCATGTACGTTTTCGACTTTGGCGCTCCTATCGGGTATCGCATCGCGGCGCGACATCCGGATTGGATACAGGGGGTCATCGCGCAAAATGGCAACGCCTACGAGGCGGGGCTGGGGCCGAATATGCAGTCTGTGGTTCGGTACTGGGCAGATCAAGAGGGGGTGGAGACCGCTATCCGCGGAGCGCTAACAGCTGCGGCGACGCGCTCCCAGCATCTCGAAGGGACCGCGCACCCAGAGCTCGTCGATCCTGACTCATGGACTTTGGATCAGCACTGGCTCGATCAATCCGGGCGAGACCAGATCATGCTCGACCTGCTCTATGACTACCAGTCCAACGTCGTGTTGTATCCAGCGTGGCAAGCGTGGATGCGCGAACATCAGCCCCCCATGCTTGTGCCTTGGGGGCGCAACGATCAGTTCTTCTCTGAAGCAGGCGCACGAGCATACCTCGATGATCTTCCCGCTGCTGAGCTGCACCTGCTTGACACCGGGCACTTCGCCTTGGATGAGCAGCTGGACACCGTGGCGCATCTGATCGATGACTTCATTGGACGACATGCGCAATAGCGGTCGTTCTACGTACAAGCACCATGAACACTGACAGAAAGGTAACGACAATGTCATTTGAGCAACGACTCTCCGTCGGTGATGTCGATCCCGAGGCCTAGAAACCGATGTTCGCCCTAGAGAAATACATCCACGCGGGAAGCCTGGGTGAAGCTCTGCCGGCGCTGGTGAAAATTCACGCGTCGCAGATCGATGGATGCGCGTACTGCCTGGACATGCACGGGTGCGAAGCCCGGGCGGCGCTCAGCGCCGCCTCGATGTGTTAGAGGCAGGGAGGAGGCGCCGAGCTTGTGGTTCGAGCGACGTCCGGCTAACGCGGCGTCGTCCAAGCCGCCTGAAGGGGTCACGATCGTTCTATTGTTGGGCGAAGGACTGGCGTTTGTGAATCTTCAGACGTACCAGAGAGCGAGTCAGCTGACGCCTCGCCGCCTAGTTGTTCTTCCCACCTCGTCCGAGCGAACCGTTTGCGGGACACACTCACGTTGAGGTGAAGGCATGTCTTACACTTCAGTCGGCCAAGGCGAGCGGCCACACAACGCGGAATCGCTCGATTACGATCTCGTCGTCCTCGCTCCAGACGGCGCCTCGCGCGGCGCAAGTACGAGTCCAGTGTTTCGCGTGCTGGCCCCGCCAGCTGGCCAGAGAGCGGTCGTCCTCGCCCTCATCCCATGCGAATGATTCGTCGGCGCTGCTGAACGTGCCCAAGCGATATTCGGTGCTGCGCACGATAATGCGCGGGGCTCCCGTGCTGTCACAAGCGATCCAGTGCGAGCCGATTCTGGGCAATTTGTCGCCGTCTGCGGCGAACGCGGCGGCGAGCTCCGCAGTGGCCCGCTTAGCTCCGTGAGTAACATCCCGCAGCAGTTCGTCGGCCAAGCGCGCCGAGTCGCCGAAGTGCTCCACGGTGTACTCGGGGCAGGTTCGCACGGCATCAGGACGAGCTGCGGCGTAGGCAGCCCACAACGCCGCGCCTGCCTCGGTGTCGGGCGAAGCGGCGGGAATTTCATGAGCAGTCATTCCATAGAGCCTGCCACATGATAATTCCACCACTGAGGACGGCACGGCATAGCGATTCGTCATGCCTCGGTGATGCCTCCTGTAGCGGGTTCCTCTTGCGGGACTCTGAGAATTGGACGCGGAGCCCTCCCTCATAGCGACCCGGTCTATATGCGAAGTTTCTCGTAACCTACGCGCCTCAAAACCGGCGGATTCAAGTGGTGTCTGCAACACCGGTTTGATTTGTTGGGTTCGAGATTAGCGTGGCGAGGACTTCTGCGGGCGTTCGGTAGCCATGGCGTTTGCGGGGCCGGCGGTTGAGCTCCGCGGCAACGTTTTCCAGTATCCCGGGCCCGTGGAAGGACAGGTCGGTACCCTTCGGAAAGTACTCGCGCAGGAGCCCGTTGGTGTTCTCGTTGCTGCCACGCTGCCAGGGCGAGTGCGGATCGCAGAAATAGATCGGCATCCCGGTCGCCATCGTGATTTCCTGGTGTCGGGACATCTCCGCTCCCTGATCCCAGGTGGTCGAACGGCGCAGCTGTTCCGGGAGAGTGTTCATCGCGACGATCATCGCGTCGGCCACCGTGCGAGCGGTGTGATCCCCGGGCAGATGCAGCAGCATCACGTATCCCGTGGTCCGTTCGACGAGTGTTCCGATCGCGGACTTCGACGAGGTCGAGCCGATGATCAGGTCGCCCTCCCAGTGCCCAGGAACGGCGCGGTCCTCGATCTCCAGCGGGCGGTCGGAGATCATCACCATCTCCCGGAATCTCTGCGGCCGCGGACCCTCCGGCCTCTGCGGCCGCCGTGTTACGCGCCCTGAGCGCAACGCGGTGGCAACTTCCAGGCGCAACGATCCGCGGCCCTGCACGTAGAGGGCCTGGTAGATCGTCTCGTGTGACACCTGCATCTCCGGATTCTCCGGATGCTCGACTTTCAGTCGGCCCGCGACTTGTTCCGGGCTGAACCGATCGGTGAGCATCGTGGTGACCTGTTCCCGTAACGCTAACCCGTCCAGCTTCTGGGCTCTGGGCCGGCGAGCCCGCGCCCAGGTTTGCTCCTGCGCGAGCGACGGCACGTAGCGGCCAGTGACCTTGTTTCTGGCCACCTCCCGGCTGATCGTTGATGGCGCCCGGCCCAGAGCCGCGGCGATGCGGCGCACCCCTTGACCGCGGGCGAGCTGGAATCCGATCTCTTCGCGCTCTCGCAACGATAAGAGTCCGGCACGGGCAACACTGAAATCCTGAACCGGTGATGGCAGCACCTTCTGATGCTGGCTTAACCAACGATACCCAGTCGGTCGCGACACCCCAGCAGCCTGCGCCGCGACGGCCACCGATAGCCCCGCGTCCAGCCCATCCCAAAACGACAAACGGACGCTCAAAGGCGACCACGGTCGAGCCATCGACAACACCCCACAGAACTCAGGGTGTTGCTCTCACCACCTGAACTCGCCACCCATGGGATATGAGACGGTGGGGCTGCGGCCGAGCATCGCGGACGTAGCCTCGGTACCGTTCCATTACTGGTCAGACCCCCAACCAAAGACGCGGCCGCCGGAGCAATGGCTGTCTATCGGTTGCCTCGGTCAGATCAGCAACGAGACTCTGCAGGTTGCCCCGGTGACATTGGGATAAGCGGTCGCTGGATCGTGAATAAAAGACGGTGGTGTCCGGTTGTGGTGGAAGTACGTCTGAGAGTAGTCGGAGATACCCGCTGCCGTCAGCCAGTCACAATCAACGGAAAGTAGCCAGTCCATGGATCTCAGTAATTTGGACCTCACCAAAAGGCACGGAATCATCACGGGCGCGGGGCAGGGCATTGGTCGGGCACTCGCCCTCGAATTTGGTCGCCGTGGGGGTCATCTGCTGCTCGTCGGTCGGCAGTTGGACACTCTCGCAGAAACTGCGCGGCTCGTGGCCGCCAAAGGCGGAACCACTGAGGTCCTGGTTGAAGACTTAACTCAGCCTGGCGCTGTTGAGCGGATCGCAGACTTGGTCTCGTCGTGGAGCATCGTTGATCTTCTCGTCAATAACGCCGGAAATGTGCGCGCGGGCAGGCTCGAATTGACAAGCGATGCGGATGTCCACTCGATGATCGATCTGAATCTCACTGCTCCGATTCTGTTGACCAAGACCCTGCTTCCCGCGCTTCGGCACAGCGGGAAAGAACGCGGCAGCATCCTTGTGAACATCTCAAGCGGGATTGCGCTCGTCGGCATGCCGTTCTACTCGATCTATGCTGCAACGAAATCGGGTATTTCGCAGTTTGGCGAGTCGCTTCGCCGAGAGTTGATCGGAACGGGTGTGCATGTGGCAACCGTCTATCCGGGCGCGACCGACACGGCGATGATGACCTCACAGACCGCCGGTGCCGAGCTCGGGTGGGGACGTCGACCGCTCGAGGACGTCATCACCGACCTCATCGCTGCGCTCGAGGCTGGCGAACATGAAATCAACACCGCACCGGAGAGTCGTCGCGAGATGCAGCAACTTAATATCACCGATCCGATGGCGGTGGATGCCGCCCTCGCGCCCGGCCTCGAGGCCCTTGAACTTGCGGTACGCGACCACCGCAGCATCTAGTAGACCAGCCCCTACCGAGGGCTAGGTGTTGTTCCCCCCGATCGCGCTCACAACGTCGGTGGGACCAACATTTAGTTCGAGCCTCCAACTGCTCCACCGCCAGGACCCATCATCGGTGGCAAGAGCCGCCCGCCATTCCGGATCGGCTCGGCGACGAACTGCCGCGCTGGCCGAATGACCGTCGCGAAACCCCACAGGATACGAGACACTCGGGCCGCTGTGGAGTCTGCGAGCTCAGCTCAATGGGTCATCAAGCGATCGCACAAAACCGGGTTCGGAATGTGACATGGGTGGCCCTCCTGTAGCCGTCACTTTGGACTATTTCTGCGTTGTTTGCGATACGGAGGCTGGATGACGGGTTGTGTGACAGTTTCTGTCTTCCTCGAGGGTGAGCCGCCTCTGTCGCGCAATCGGACGTTTAAATGACAGGGGTCGAGTATGCACGTCGGATACATGCGCGTGTCAAAAGCTGATGGTTCGCAGAGCACTGATCTACAACGAGACGCACTCCTGGCCGCCGGCGTCGCTGCAGGGGATCTCTACGAGGACATGGCATCCGGTAAGAAGGACGACCGGCCACACCTGGCGGCTTGCCTGAAGGCGCTGCGTCATGGTGACACGCTCCTGGTTTGGAAGCTGGACCGGCTCGGTCGAGACCTGCGGCATCTGGTCAATACGGTGCATGACCTCACCGACCGTGGCATCGGCCTCAAGGTGCTCACCGGAGAGGGCGCAGCGATCGACACCACGACGGCACCGGGGAAGCTCGTCTTCGGAATCTTTGCTGCTCTCTCCGAGTTCGAGCGGGCGCTCATCTCTGAGCGCACTGTCGCCGGGCTTGCCGCAGCTCGAGCACGGGGGAGGACGGGCGGGCGGCCGTTCAAGATGACGCCGGCCAAGGTCCGCCTGGCCATGGCCGCGATGGGTCAGAAGGAAACGAAGGTTGGCGACCTCTGCAAGGAGCTCGGGATCACCCGGCAGACCTTGTACCGCCATGTCTCACCTGCGGGGGAGCTGCGGTCGGACGGTGCGAAGCTCCTATCGAAGAAGTAGTGGCCCCACCTGGTGAGTGTCAGAAAGGAACGCCCTACGGCACAGGGTCGCGAGTCTCGGCACCTAGGATCACCTCATGACTAACCACGGAGAATTCCCGATTGCTGAGTTCGGTTTTCCAGGCCCGATTCGGGATCGGCTGGTCGCCTCAATCCTGGCCGGCACAAAGACATCGACAAGCTCGACCCGCGTGGAGTACTCGATAGAGGACGAACCGTTGCCGGTCATCGGGAACAAGCAGACGGTCATTGATTCACACAATTTCGCCGTGGCGACCATTCAGACAATTGGGGTCGAGATTGTCCGACTCGCTGACGTCGGCCTCGAGCATGCGCACGACGAGGGCGAAGGATTCGTCTCCATAGCAGCCTGGCGTCGCGGTCACGAAGCCTTCTGGCACAGCACGGAGATGCGGGCCTTCCTCAACAGCCCAACCTTCACAGTCGATGACGACACGCTCGTCGTGCTGGAGCGGTTCCAATTGATTGAGGCGCTCGGCCAAGCAAAGCGATAGCCCTCAAACCGGCAGCCCGACGCCGTGCGGGCGATTACTCGTGAACGTTGGCTTCTGGTGCGCTGAGTTTGCTCACGGTTCGGATCAGCGCCACGCGCGGCCAGGCTTCGAGCCCTCGCGCAGCTTCTGAATTCATTCGAGCGCTCATCGCCGGGCCCCATTCACGTGGCAAGAAAGCACGGAAGCCGAGGCGCTCGTAGTATGGCGCGTTCCACGGAACGTCTCGGAATGTGGTCAGCGTCACGGCGGGGAGTTCGCGTTCCCGTGCCCACGAGTCAGCCACGGCAATCAGTTGCGCTCCGATGCCCTGACGCGCGTGCTCCGGGTGGACCGTGACCTGCTCAATATGGGCAGCTCCGTCAACCTGCTCGAGGAGCACGTAGGCGACGATCACATCGTCGACCAGCCATACAAACGCTCCATGGTTCGTGACGAAGTGCTGGAAATCCTGCCTGCTGATCGGTTGATCATCGGCGATTATCGCCATGTTGATGTTGCGGAACATTTCGCCAGCAGCTCGCTCGATCTCGGTGATCCGGAAGTGGTCCTCGAGACTGGAAAGACGTCGCACCGTTCGATCCTCCCACTCCAGCTCAGGACCTACCCGTAGGTCGAACGTTCACTGGGCTGACCGATGGGGAGGGGGGCCAGCCTTAGGCTCGTGGGCATGACAGAAGCGCGCGCGATCGATCTGGACAAGTGGCCTCGGCGGGAGCACTTCGAGCACTACCTCACGCGCGTCGAGTGCACTTACGCCATCACGGTGGAACTCGACGTCACGGAGATGGTGGCGGCGCTCCGCGTCGTTCCGTGGAAAAGTTATATCGCGCAGATCTGGGCCATTGCCTCAGTAGTGAATCGTCACGTCGAGTTTCGGATGACCCTCACTGGCGAGAAGGTCCCGGCGACCTGGGATGTTGTGCACCCTGCGTTCACCGTTTTCAACCCCGAGCGAGAGACGTTTGCCAACGTCTGGTCTCCCTTCCACGCTGACTTCTCGACCTTCCACCAGCAGGCGGTCGACGTCTTGGCTAGATACCGTAATGCCACGTCGTTTCAGCCGCAGCCGGATATGCCCGCAAATGTGTTTGACATATCGAGCATCCCGTGGACGTCATTCACTGGGTTCAGTTTGCAGATACGCGACGGCTGGAAGCATCTCTTGCCTATATTCACCCTGGGTCGGTACCGGGAGACTGGGGGGCGAACCGTGATGCCTGTCGCCATTCAGGTGCACCATGCGGCGGCTGACGGTTTCCATACGGCTCGCCTTGTTCAAGAATTGCAAGCGCTCTTTTCCGACCCGTCGTGGCTCTCCAAATAACGAACCCTCAGCGGTTGCCCACAGAGGATCGATTCCGTGACAGACGCACCGGAGCCGTTGAGTAGTACCGATCATGGGAGTGCACCGGTGCTTGCCCGACGGGTGCGGACCCACGAGCGAATACGCGCGTTATGCGGAGGATTTCAAACCGGCCAGACGGAGAACGGCCGTTAGCCCTTCGGGTGTTCCTGGCCAGTGCCGTTGGACCGCATCGCTGCCTGCCCGACGAGTCGCGAATCGAAGTGCGATCGCGACAACGATGGCGTCGTCCGCGTAGCCGAGAACAGGGACGAAATCCGGAATGACGTCTATCGGCGACAGCAGGTAGACCAAGAGAACGGTAAGCCAGATTCGAACGCCAATCGACAGGGTTGGATCGGCCGTGAGGCGTTTGAGTAGCCGTGCGACGTCGGGCGCGAGACGAAGGAGGTCACAAAGCGAAGCACCGCCGGCATGCCTGCGCTGTTCGATCCAAAGGACCAGAACGAGGGCGAGCCACAGCACCAGCAACCCGCCAAACACGCCGAGCGCGACTTCCCACCAGGTGGTCATGAGGTGCCGCCGCGCAGATGAATGATCGCGATGGCTTCACGAGCGGCGGTTGAGGTCATGTTCTGATTCTCGCAGTGGGGACGACTGCTGAGCCCTGCGCGGGAACGTCATGCGGGCGGGTGCGTCGCCTCTGTTCGCCAGACTGCGCGGAGGATTGCGATGGTGTCTTCGAGGGTGACGAGTGCGCCTTCGCTTGCTTCCGCGAGTGCGCGGGCGTGCTCGATGACCGCCTGTGGCGCCCGGGATGCGCCAGGGGCCACGCGGGAGCCGGCGGCGGTGCGGGTGACGATGAGTCCGTCGCGTTCCAAAGATTTGTAGGCCTTTGCGGCTGTGGCCTGTGCGACGCTGAAATCTCGAGCGGTTTGTCGGACGGTTGGCAGGCGTTCGCCGTCACCGAGTTGTCCGGAGCGGATCGCTCCGCGGAAGAGCGCATCGATTTCATCCGCAGAGCTTGGCGTGGTCCCGGTCATCGCCGTGGTCCGTTGGTCGAGACTTCATGCTCCGGTGTTGCGAGGCGTGAGCGTCGTGTCGCGAGTGCGGCTCGGGCGGTGTCGACTGCAAGTCGGAGGAGGAACGCGACTCCGCCGGCCTGGAGTGCATAGCCCAGGAGGTTCATAGGGCGGGCGATTGCGTCGTAGCCGCCGGCTACGAGAATGCGCGGGTAGGACGCATTGTCGGATACCCACTGCTCGTCTAATCCGACCAGAGCTTGCCCGGAGGAACCGGTGTGCATCCACACGGCTCCGAGCGTTGTGATGAGTCCACCGAGCAGGATGAACGTGAACAGTCAAGCGGTTAGTTCTCGTTCCGAGCGCACGCTGGAGGCGGTCGATCGGGCGAACACGGGCCGGTTGGCGTCCGTGTGCAGCACGGCGAAAAAGACGGTGCAGGCCAGTGCCAGCACGACGAGAGTGGCGAGATGGTTCGGCCATCCTGCTCCGGACAGGTACCCATAGCCGCTGTTGAAGCTCATGTAGATCGGGAGGTTGGTGTAGTCGGGAACGTTCCCGAAAAACGGTCCGTCTGCAGGCGCCGTCCTGGCGATCGCAATCTGCCACGCTGCCGTCAGTGCGAGCAACGTCGCGGTGATTCCGGAGATCCAGAGCAAGGTACGAGACGCAAACGCATGCCACGGGCGGCGGGGAACAATTGAACGCTCTCCCGGCGCGGGAAGTGGCATCCGTCGAAGCGCTACGGCCGCCGCAGCCACCACGAGTGTCGCCGCGAATAGCGGAGCCGGCTTGCGCCACCAACCGTCATACCCGGATACGTCAGGCGTTGACACGGCGATCGCGCTGACTGCCGTCGCGACGACAACCACGAGCAAGGAACCCGCCACTCCCGCCCAGGTGAGAGTGGCCGTGCGCCGCCCGGTCTGGGGGAGTGAAACCATGCGCCGGGGTCGAACCCACGACAGAGCGAAGAGGACCAGGCCGAAGGTGATGGCCACTTCCAGAGGTAGTAGATCTTGAACGGCGTGCACGAAGAGAAAGAGGAAGTTCATCTAGGCCCCCAGAAGATCGAATCCCTCGCGAGCATCGCGAGCATTGTGCTGTAAAAGTAGTACAAGATTGTGCTATCGAAACAGTGCAAGTAAGCGCGGGACCATTCGTGTCCGATCGGCGAACCCTCTCCGGAGCGTTCTCGCCGTCTTTCTAGGTGGAGGTCGGGCGTAGTGCTTGATTTCGAGCGACGCCCATCGAGGCCTGGTGCTCCGGATGGATATGTGCGGTGAAACGGTTAACCTCGTGTGCTCGCAACCATCCGATCATCATCTGGGTAGCTTCGGAGGCTATGCCTTGGCCTTGGCGCCTCGGCGAAATGACCCAGGCGATCTCAGACACGAGCGTTGAACCGTCGCACTCGACGGTTGCCTGCACGAAACCGACCGGCTCACCGGTGTCTCGGTAGGTGACTATCCAGTTCAGCCACCATTGGGAACCGTCATCAGACTGCCCCACGGTCTGTGCGGCATATCTGCTGTGGAGGGTTGCGTCCAATAGCGTGGTGTAACCCCCGGCCCTGATGGGCGTGTTGCACCGATGTAAGGCGGCCACCGCGTGATTCTTGGAAAGACCGATCAAGT